>JAPZUA010000006.1 GCA_027532905.1 Magnetospirillum sp. | reverse complement strand
TGCAACCGGCCGCCCCTGGGCCATAAGCACATCGACCTGCCTTAGCTTCGCGACGATCTCTTCTGGCGTATGTCTTTTCCTTGCCATTGCCTGTTCCTCCTTCTCCAAAACCATACCTCAGGGAGGACCACTTCAATGGGGGCAGGTCAAATCAGCCTGGACACAGAAAACCTGACTAGGTCACTATTTTGGATGCCAAATTGAACCAATCTTTTCTTGATTCATCTCGCCGCGTTGGGGATTCATCGGTGTATTGATCGACAGAAGTCGAAACAGATGACCAGAAAGGGACCGCACAATGTCGAACTCCGTTGACACGAATATTGGCGCCTATACGGCTCTGGCTTCGTTGCGCACGACTCAGAGCGCGCTCAACGTCGCGTCCAAAAAGGCTCAGACAGGGTATCGCGTTGCTGAAGCGGCCGATGGCGCGTCAGCTTTCTCGGTTTCGCAAGGCATCAGCGGCAACTTGCAAGCCTACAGTTCCATCCAGGCTTCGCTTACCAGCGGCGTCGGTATCGGCACGATAACGCAGGCGGCGCTTACGAACATTTCGAACACGATCAGGAACCTTCAGGCCAGAATAATGCAACTCGGCGACGGATTTATCAGCACCAACCAGCGCTCGATCTACACGGCCGACTTCAATACGCTCACAACCCAAGTCGCGGACTTCATAAGCCAGGCAAGCTACAACGGCACAAATCTGATTTCCGCCGGTTCAACTGCAAAAGCGTTTCTTGCCGACAATAACGGCACGGCGCTGACCATGACCGCTCAGTCGTCGGTCGACGCGGCCTTCAACGCGTTCGCGTCCACTGCCAACATCGTCGCGACCGCGTCGGATGCGGCAGCCGGTCTTAACAGCCTCTCCACCTTCCAACAGGCGGTGGCCACGTCGCTAGGCATCAACGCAGCCGAAACGCGCACGTTCACACTGCAATCACGTTTCATAAACGCGATTGTCGATTCAACGTCGATTGGCTTTGGCGCCATCGTCGATACCGATATCGGCAAAGTGTCGGCAATCGTGCAGGCGCAGCAGGTACGCCAACAGCTTGGCATTCAGTCGCTGTCTATCGCAAACCAGCAGCCTTCGGTGCTGCTTAACCTGCTCCGCTAGTACAGACGTTATTTGTTCTGTCGTAAACGGGGGACCAACTCGGCCAAAGACCTTGCGCATTGCGAAGCCCGTCGACTTTGCAACAGAGTAAAATGCGCCACGCAGAAGAATCTTCTGCTGTATTGAGAAAGGCACGTGACTGACTCCATCAAAAAAATTATTTATTCTGTTATATTGTCCATCGCAGAAAAAGTACCAAAGAGTTTAAGCCAAAGGCCCCATAAACACGCCTCGGAGTTTTAATGAGCGTCACCTAGCGCGACTGGTCTTCGACGAGACGGTCAAGAAGCTGGTTCAATCGTTCGTGTGCGTTTTGCGAGAGAGAGACATAGGATCGGCGTCGGTCGAGGGAATCGTCGTGTCGCACGAAAAGTCCCGCTTGGACCAAGTCCTGAATACGCCTCACTGCGGTTGTGTGGCTTGTTTGCGCCAATACGGTCAGACCGCTCACCGTTGTTCTTTTGCCGCTCCGTTCGATCAGCGCAAGTTCCAAAAGCATACACCAGGCGGGGTCACCGAATAGATCTTGCGGCAGTATTTCGGATCGGAGCTTCAGCGAACGCAACATCAACCCCAGCATTTCGGTCCGTTGCCGCTCTCGTTCCTCGTAGCCCACGGCGCCAAACTTATCTTCGTCAACATGGGGTAGGGCGACGATCGGCGTCGGAGCATTCAAGAATGTGCGAAGCGTCGATACCGCAAGGTCCCGGGAATTGGCCACGTCGATGGCTTTCCTATAGCTCGAAACGGCAGCAGACGTTGCTGCGAGGGCTTCGTCTGGCTCGATCGGCTTTAAAAGGTACTTCTCGACCCTCAAATCGACTGCGGCAATGGCATTGGCGACTTCCGGAAATCCGGTCATGAGTATGAGTCCGCAAGCCGCGCCGCGACTGCCACAGCGGCGGATCTTCTTGAAAAATTCGACCCCGTCTTGCATCGGCATGTGGAAGTCGGAAACGACTACACCGATACTGTTGTCGCGGAGGAAACTCTCGAGCCCTTGTGCCGCACTGTGCTCGCCGATTGCATTGAACCCAGCGGCGCGCAACGCGTAGACGAGTTCTTCGACAGCCAATTCTTCGTCGTCCACAACAAGAATCTTCACGACATCGTCGGCTTGCCAGACTTGTGGCATGATTCGAAACTCCTGGGCCAATCCTACGCGGAAACCGGTGCCGGCACAGTGGCCCTACGTATCGGGAGCGATACGACAAAGCGTGCGCCGCAACCGTCATTGGAGGCTTCGATTGTTCCATTCAGGCGTTCGATAGTGGCGCGGCATATGGCCAGGCCAAGTCCAGTGCCCCCATTGCTGGATCGAGTGGTAAAAAAGGGCTGAAAGATCTGCTCGATGATGTCGGCAGGAATGCCTCCGCCGCTATCTTCGACCAAGATTCGGGCGATCTTCTGCGCACCGGGATCCTGTTCAATGCGAACCCTTATAATGTCTGGCGACCGCTTGCTGGAACCGGGAACCGACTTCTCGTGCGACCGAGATCTCAGAATCGCATCGTAGCCGTTCGCCAGCAAATTCACGAAAACCTGTTCGAGTTCGATGCGACTGCATTCCAGTGCGCAGTCAACATCCGTTTCGACAATCAGTTTTATTCCGTCGATACGAAACTGCTCCTCGTACATGCCGGTCGCGGCATATATCGCATCTGAAAGTTGGACATTCTCGACGAAGTCCCTGTCCTGCCGAACCAGCGAACGAAAGCGCGCGAGGATCTTTCCTGTGCGCTGGATGTTGTCGATCGTCTTGTCCGCGCGGACCAGGAGATCTTCTTTCGGCGCGCCCTTCTCGATAAGCGACTTCAGATTTCCAAGTCCAAGCCGGGCGACGTTCAAAGGTTGAACTATTTCGTGATTCAGCGTTGCAGCAAGACGACCGAGCGACGCTAGTTTCGAAGATTGGATCAGCATCATTTCTTTGGCCCGTAGGTCGGTATTGTCGATCCCGACACCGACGAAACGCCCCTCCACCCCATCGCCTATGCGGCTTTGCGTCCAGCTCCACATAATATCGATCCGAGGCTTGTTTTGGCAGATCGGCGCAAAAGACGACTCGAATTGAACCGGATAGGTCGTGGCGAGGCGCACACCGGAGAAATGGTCGATCTGCCCAGCTTTCAAGCCGCCACTCTCCACAATCGAAACAATTGACCTCCCAAGAAATTCTGTTCGATCCGCTCTCCCGACCATCGCAGCAAACGCCGAATTGCAGGCAACGATCGTTCCTTCTGTGTCGGTCTGAACGAGAACGGCGCCACAGCCATCCATAATGCCAACAAGCTCTTTGAACTGGCGATCCTGCAAAGCCGCAACGGCTCGGCTGACACGTGCCTGGTCCTGAAAGCGCGATAAAGTTTCGAAAGACACGCCGCCGACGACGACGAAGAGCGCTGCAACGAACCCGAACCCGAGATAGAGTCGGCGTTGACGATAGAAGTCATCAAAGACGGTATCGCTGCTTTTGCTGACGAGGACGATCATTCCGAAATCGTCGAGATGCCGAAACGCGGATACCAGCTCCATTTGATCGAAACGGCTGTAGCTTCGAAAGGCTCCCTCCCGCGCGCGCAGAACGAGTTGTTCGAGATCCAGGTCGGCAATCGACATTCCGATGATGTTATGTCCGTTCGCCACGGGCGCGCGTGCGCGTATGGTTCCATCGATCCCGATCAGAGAAACCATCGCAGTATGGCGCTCGTCGAGCACGCTGAGAAAACCGGAAAAATGGGCAGGATCGACCGAAACAACAGTCGCGCCGATGAAAGTGCCGTCGCTCCTGCGAATAGGCCGGCTGATGTTGAGCGACGATCGGCCCGTAGCGCGCCCGACAAGCGGCTTGCTGATGAACATTCGATCGTCGTTCGAATCCAGATGAACCCGAAAATGCTCGCGGTCCGACAGATCGAGACCGATGCTCGAAGCGCCTTCGGTCGTCGCCGCTAATCTTCCGTCGGCGCCGATGACGCCGATCTGAAAGAGAGGTTTGCGCAGAACGGCGCGCCGTACGGCCCACGCCGCAAGATCGGGATGGAGCCCATCTTCCAAGATTTCTTCGCGCAGCTGCAGAAGCACTTGGTCAAAAGCCTGCAGGAGGCTTTTTGTATAGGCCTCGAAGAGTCGGGCTTCGTATCGGACCTCAAGAATTGCGCGATTCTCGTACTCGGTTTCAAGACGACGCGACAAACCAAACGAAGCGAAGATGATCGCGGCCACAAGAAGACAGCAGACGACAGAAGTCGCAACGCAGCGATTCTTTTGGTTAGCGAAGTAACCAAATTCATGTTCTGTCGTCTCGGTCGGATAGTTCAAGCGTTGCCTGCTTCGTGTTGCGATCAAATTTCTTGTTCGTCTTATCGCAGGCGCCTGGCCCAAGTCGATCAGGTGAATAGTTCAATTTGAAATCTAATATGAACCAGATTTGCCTTTATCGGCATCTAGTACTGCATACTATCGTATCTAAGCTTAGACTGGTTAAATCTACACCAAGTTTTTGTATCTAGTTAATGGCTCCTTGATCGTATTCCGTTGCCTGATGCCGACAGCGAGAGTGGACCTCAGAGATGGCGACCACGAGCGAAAATCACCGAACACCTAATCCGACGGAAGAAGTCATTGCTTACCGGAGCCAGACTGGGTCCTCTTTTGTGCCGATCAATGTGACATCGCTTTCTATTCGAGGCACTCATGACGCGGAGGTCGGAACCACGGCTGATGCCGACGCGCGCAGCGGTGTGCCGGCAAAGGCAGAAACGTCCGCCATCAAGACTGGACTCTTTGCCAATCTGAACCAAGAAGCTCGTAGCTCTCTCAACGCAATTATCGGGCTTACGGAAGTTCTCTTGAGCGAAACCGCAGCAACATCGGTATGCGCCAAAACACGTCAGAGAGAGGAGTTCATCGCGCGGATCAACAGCGCCGGCCTTCACCTTATCGACCTCCTCGACAGTGCCGCCGACATAGTGCTGATCGAGGACAATCGCCTGCCGCCCGAAAAGGCACTTATCTGTGTAAACGATCTAATTCTGGAATTGGTCAATCGATTGACCCCCATTGCCCAGCAATTCGACATCTCTTTCCAGACCTCGCTAGATCCCGAGTTGCCGTACTGCATGCTTGATGCCGTGCGTGTCCGACAGGCCTTGAGATGCGTCATCGACAATGCGATCAAGTTTTTGCAGCCGGATGGTGTTGTCGATATATGGACGACACTATCGGACCAGCGCGGAATTGTTGTTGTCGTTGCCGACAGGGGCGTCGGGATCTGTCGCGAGGATCTAGAAAACATTTTCCTGCCGTTCCAAAGGCGCGTCCCATCAACCGCAAGGCGCTATAACGGTGCGGGTGTGGGGCTCGCTTTGGCTAAGAAGTACGTCGAGTTCCACGAGGGCAAGATTTGGCTCACCAGCGAGCCTGATGTTGGCACGACGGTCGAAATCATGCTTCCGCATGGCGCCGCACCAGAGCGATCGGAGTGAGGTGCTGTGTCTGCCGAAAGCTGCAAAGTCCTCGTCATCGACGACGACGCGAACTGCGCGGGGGAACTTTGCCTCTTGCTTGCCGCAGCCGGATTTTGGGTCGAAAGCGAGTCGAATGCAGCGGACGGAATACGCCGCTTTCTGGACGAGCCGAACTTCCGCGTCGTAGTTTCCGACATACAGATGCCGAATATCAACGGTATCGACCTGATGAAGCTTATCCGAGGCAGTTGCCCTCGCGGGGCGACTGCCAGTCTTATCTTCGTGACAGGGTATCCCGTGAGGAATCTTGTAAACGAAATATTGCAAGTCGGCTTATCGACAATACTTCTGAAGCCGCTCGATCCACTAGAAATCGTCCATGCAGTTTCGAGAGCGGTCAATCTGCACACGGCACCCAAGAGCCGATCCGAACTGAAACTGCTACCGGAACGTCAACACAATGTCAGAACTCGCAAGGCAGACCGTTTGGACGAGATACCCCTCGTGGACGTCTTGGCCGCCTTGCGGAGAATAATTCGGGAAGACAACGCGACCTGAAACGCCGCCATCGGATCCAATTGAAGATTCAACTGGCCGCGTCGACTAACATTGTTGGGTTATGCGTTATCGTCGGCTTCGCAGCAGCCATCCTTAAAAGTGCAGCCGCCTTGCTCGAACTCAAAGTCGCCGGTCCCGTTTACGATCACATCGTGTTGAGCAAGGATCTTGTCGCCGATATTCTGCCCCCGCCCGCCTACGTGCTGGAAGCCTATCTCGAGGCCACGCTTGCGATGCAGCCGCAAAGTGACGTGGCCGCGCACAAGCAAGCGCTCGTCAAGCTCCAGAAGGCCTACGACGAGCGCCAGGCGTTCTGGCGCGGTCAGGACATCGACAGCGACCTTCGCCGCACTCTCACCGTCGATGCGCACGGCCCCGGCCAGGTATTCTGGGAGACCGTCAATGCGCGGCTCGTGCCAGCCCTTGAATCCGGCAACACTGCCGCCGCCCAAGACGCATATGGCAGCTTGCGCCAAACCTATGCGCGCCACCGCACGGGCATCGATACAGCCGTCATCGCATCCGAAAAAATGAACGAAGCGACCGAAGCCCATGGAGCCGCCCAGGAAGGCCGCTTCATGCTGGTTCTTTGGGTCGTCTCAGGGCTCGGCATAGCGGTCGCGATCGTCGGCGTGGGTTGTGTCATTCTCGGCATGATCCGCCCGATCCGCACGATGACAGGGGCCATGCGCGCGCTTGCGGGCGGCGATACCAATCTCCAGATTCCGGCGCGCGAACGTGCCGACGAGATCGGCGAGATGGCCAAGGCCGTCCAGATATTCAAAGACAACGCGATCCAAAACCAACGCCTGAACAACGCAAGCGCTCTTGCCGCACGCCTCAAAGAAACGGCCCAGGACGTGACTGCGGCCGCCCAGTCGATCCGCACGGCCGCCAACGAGATTGCGCAAGGCAGCGACGATCTGGCCAAACGCACCGAGCGCCAAGCCGCCACCTTCCAGCAGACGGCGGCAACGCTCGCCGAAATTTCAGCGACGGTTTGCGCCAATGCCGAACGCTCGGTACGCGCGAGCGCACTTGCCGGCGAGGCGCTGGTACGCGCCGAGAGCGGCGACCAAGCGGTCACAACCGTGGCGGGCTCGATGTCCCGCATTGCCGATTCGGCGACCCGCATTTCGGTCATCATAGCGGTGATGGAAGAAATCTCGTTTCAGACGAAGTTGCTCGCCCTCAATGCCGCCGTCGAAGCGGCGCGCGCAGGCGAGGTCGGCAAGGGGTTTAAAGTGGTGGCGCGGGAAGTGTGCGCGCTGGCCGACCGCTCGCGCCCAGCCTCGCAGCAGATCCGCGACCTCATCGCCGCCAGCGGGCGCGAAATGGCGCAAGGCGTGACGCTCGCTCGTGCGGCCGGATTGGCGCTCGCCCAGATAAGCGACATCGTGCGGCAGATGGCCGAGGTCGCGCCCGAGATTGCGGCCGGCAGTCGCGAACAGGCGGCAAGCCTCGGTAAGATCAATGCGGCGATTTCTACTCTCGACCGCGACACGCAGCAGAACACAGCCCTCGTCGAGCAATGCTCGGCCTCGGCGGCAGCCTTGCTCGAGCAGGCGGAAGATTTGGTTGGCTCAACGGCGAATTTCGGTTGAAGGAAATATGGATAGGGCGCCACGACAGTTGGATTTCGATGCCGTGACGACGGCGCACCGCGCCTATCTGATGGGCAGGCTAGGCGGCAAGCGCATGGACGTGCGTAACGAAAAATTCGGAGCGGTCGACGGACGCGGGCGCAATCTTTCGGCGGCCGTTCTGTCGGGCGCCAACCTGATCGGCGCGTTGATGCAGGATTGCGATCTGTCGATGGCCGACCTCTTCGCGGCCGATTTCAGCTTTTCCAATTTGAGCGGCAGTAACATGCGCCGTGTCGATGCGCGCGGCGGCCGGTTTGATGGCGCCCTGCTGCGCGACGCCGATCTGCGCGGCGCCGATTTCCGCCCGGGCCAGACCGTGCAATGGTCCGACGGTTCGAGCAAAGGCAACGCCGAACGTTCGGCGAGCTTCCGCGACGCAAATCTCGACAATGTCGAGCTCAAGGGGGCGAATCTCGAAAAAGCGGATCTGACGGGTGCTTCGCTTCGCGGATCCAAACTCGCCGACGCCGAGCTGGGCGCTTGCGTGCTCGCCAACGCCGACCTGACGGGCGCCAATCTTGAGGGCGCCAAGCTCAAAGACGCTATCCTCGACGGCGCCAAGTTACAGGGGGCGGTCCTGATCGGCTGCGATCTGCGGGGCGCGCGCATGCGCGGCGTGGTCCTCGACGGGCTCGATCTCAAGACCGCCAATCTCGAAGGCGCGAGTTTCGATCCGCCGATGGCCCCGCCCGCACCGCGCTTCGATGCGCGCGCGATACTGTCCCAGCACAAAATCTGGATTGCGACCAACGGCGCGCAAGGCCAGCGCGCCGTGCTCGACGGTCGCGATCTGAGCGGCATGGACCTGCGCGGCCTCGATCTCAGTGCCGCATCGCTGAACTGCGCCAATCTCGCGCGCGCCAACCTGTCGAACAGTTTACTACGGCTCACCAGTCTCATGCAGGCCAACCTTACCGATGCCAATCTCACAATGGCCGACATGGCCGGTGCCATACTGATTGACGCTAATTTGCGCCGCGCCGACCTTACTCAGGCGCGACTCGTGCCAGTCGAACATAAAGACGCGTCCGGGAAACCCAATGGTCGTAAATTTCCAGCCAATCTCAGCAATGCCAATCTCGCGCATGCGATTTTCGACAAGGCGAACCTGACAGGGGCCGTGTTGCGAAGGGCCCACATCACCCGCGCGAGCTTCATCGATGCGACGACCGAAGGGATGGACCTCACCGGCTTTCACAAACTTAGTTGAGTCGGAATTTACCAGATGAGCTATCTGAACAGCTATAATCTCGGCGTTTCCTGCAACTTCGCAAACTAGCCTTGGGAGTGACGTCGATGCCGGATGGCAAGCAGCGCATCACCTGTCACGTCTCGATGAAGGTTGGCGGCGAGGAGCTTGCAGCGCGGCGCTTCCATTCCGTTGATGACGCGGCAGCCTGGCTTTTGTCGACGGGAAACCGGCTGAAAAGCGCGGTCGATGCCCAACTTTTCGAGAAGATCGGCGACAAGTTCCTCGTTGACGTCAGCGCCACGGTCGACGAAGACGGCTACAGCGAAAGGATCGGTATCTTTTCGGGGCGGCTGCAGGATGCACAGGATACTCTCCTGAAGAGCATTCGAATGTTTGAGGAGAAGGTCCATGGCGATTTCCATGCGGCCGCTGAAAAGGCGACACGCGAACGCCGCGGTCGTCGATTGCTGTGGCAGATCAGTGGTGCGTTTGCAGGCGCCCTGTTGATAGCGGCCGGATATCATGGACTGCGTCTCCTTCCGCCCATGTTTGACACCGACATCATGAGCGACCGGCTACTTAGCGCGCCGTCGCCGCCATTTGTGGGAGCGTGGCGTCCGACGGGGGCTGCAGACGGATGCAACACAAGTCGCATTGCCTTCCAGCGCGGGCAGTTCGAACTTGTGGTTAACGGACGCCAACGGGTACTAAACGCGCGCTACGAAAACCTTAATTCTTCGACGATCAAGGTTGAATACACCGACGGTAATGTGCGCGTGACGCAGACGTTCCGGAGCCTCGCTGAAGCAGGTACGATTCAGTTGGTGGCCGTAAATGCGACGGATGCCGACGTGCAGGCTGCGGCGGGCCGGATCGTCGGGACCCGCTTTGCACGGTGCGGTCCGGGTTAAAGAAAGCGTGGGCTTTTGCTGCAGGCTTCTACGACAGACCAAGAACTTAGAGGGACAGATTTATGGGCCACAGAAATATCTGCCAACTAGTATCGTCGATTAGCATTTTTGATTATTTTTCGCGGTGGGGCTCCCTGGGGGCAGGATCGACCAGGCGTCTGACGCGGTGGGTCGGCGGCTTTCTTTTCGTGATCGCGGCCGGCGGCGTGTTTGCAGCGGAGCCCCCCCAGCGCGAAGCGCTCGTGCGCGAGGCATTCAAGATCGATGCGACGATCGACGGGCGCGTCCACACGCTCGAAGCACTCGCGGTCTATCCACCCGGCGACGGGCCGTTTCCGCTTGCGCTTTTCGCGCACGGCTCACCACGCGGTGGCCCTACGGTTTTTCCATCCGTCGTTCCGCAAGGCTTTCTTCCGCAGATGGAGGAATTCGCGCGTCGCGGCTACGGTAGCGTGATCGTCATGCGACGTGGATTCGGGGAATCCGCCGGTCCGGTCGCGGAGTTCCAAAACGTGTGTGACGGCGCCGATCATCGGCATACGACGCGCGAGGGCGGCAAGGATATGCGCGCGGCTGTCGCAGCACTCCGAGGTCACGCCAAACTTGATCTAACACGCTTTATCGCAGTCGGTTACTCCACTGGCGGCATGGCCATGCTTTCGATGGCGCGCGAACCTATCGATGGCCTCGCCTTGATCTTCGCCTTCGCGGCGGCCCGTGGATCGCGTGGGCCCAACGATACGTGCAACCCATCAGGCCTCGTGGCGGCTATGGAGGAGATAGGCCGGACCGCCCGCGTGCCATCGGTTTGGATCTACACCGCGAACGACACATTCGCCAATCTGCCGGTCGCACGTCGCATGCATACGGCGTATGTTGCGGGTGGGGCGGTTGCCGAGTTGATCGAGTTACCCGCTTGGGCCTCAGACGGGCATTTTCTCTTTAGTCGCGCGGGGATACCCGATTGGCGCCCAATCGTAGATCGCGTATTGTCGGGTGCCAGCCTGCCGAATTGGGCGGCGGCGCCGTCCGAATCGCCGTGGCCCGAACTGCCACCGCCGCCGAATCTATCGGCTGCCGCCCAAGCTGGCTGGGCGCAGTATCTTCGACAAGGACTACACAAGGCTTTTGCGGCAAATGGCTCGGGCAACTGGTCTTATCGGAGCGGATTTCGGACTCTGGACGCCGCGCGCGCCGCAGCTTTACAGGCGTGTCACAGTCAACGGGAAAACTGCCGGATTCTAGCTGTCGATGATGAACTTGAGCAGTAGGGCTCGATCAGCCGACAAAAAGAGAGCCTCCCTTAGCCAAGGCGGATGTCTCGATGTCGATGCATTCAAAGGTTTTCACCGTCGGTGCTCAATGTCCGTCGTCAGAGCAATCGGAACGCTTTGAGGTGGCTGATAACTGAGGCTCCGGCTCATCAAGGTTCTCGCTATCGTCGCCGCTGGCGTGCCGTAGCGGGCGAAGCTGGGCACTATTGGGCTCGTGTTCTTTAACCCGCTTTAGCCGACCCGGAGACGGGCGAATCAGATCGGTTCTCACTTTCATCGCCGCTGGCGTGCCGTAGTGGATGTAAGTGAGAACCTTTGGACTGAAGTCAGGAGAGCCCCGTTACTTCGGTAAGTCACTGAACTCGATTATGTTTCTTTCTCTACCTCAGCAGAACCCGGGGCAGCCCACTTTGGGCCTTCCTTCCTAAACTGAATATCTCAACTAGCCTGTTTCAAGGAAACCCGGTCAGGTCAGACCTAATCCAGTCTCCTCACGCAACCCTTACCGTTCCCTCAGCGTGCCCCGAGAGATACTCGACGATCCCGCGCATCTCTCGAAACGTAAGCCCGACATAATCCGGCCCTATCCGAACCACGACGGCATCGCCGGAGAAAGCGTCCGAGACCAATCGCACCCGCTCGCCTTTCGCTACCGGCAGTTGGCCCGACAACCGAGCCCCTTACGGCGACAAATCGGCCACGCGAACCCTGATATCGCTACCATCTTGGCGGATCAGGCGCCCCGCCACATCGGTCTTGTGGCGCTCGACGCGACGCCGTAAAACGCTAGTGCGGCGTGCCCCATTGGCGTGCGAGCGTCTCGGCAACCACGGCTTGAGCGGCCTCCAGAGCGGCCTGGTTCGGCTCGTAGCGGAAACGGCTTCCCGCCACTTCGAACGTCCCTTGCGAGGGTGAATCGAACCCGTGATGGGCGCCCACATATTCGTGGTACGCGACGGTGCCGCGCGCCTGGGCACGGCAGGCGCCGCGCGTGCCTTGGTATGCGCCCCACATGTCGGCGGCACCGTAGAAGATGTGCACCGGCACTTGCGCCGCAGCGAGCGGCCAATCGGTCACGCACTGGCCGCCGCAGCCCGGATAGAAGGCGAACACGGCGGCGGGCATTTGCGCTGCCCCCGCAAACGTCCTTCCGGCCCCCATCGCCTCGGTTCCGCCGCGCGAAAATCCCATGATCGCGAAACGCGACACGTCGATTTCCGGCCAGTCGGCGAGCACAGCCAGGGCTGCGCGCACGTCGCCCCCATAGCGCAGCTCGCAGCCCGTGCCGAACCAGTTCGTGCGACCGCGCGCCGCTGCCGACCGAATCTGGACGGCCGCAATGCCGCGCGCATTGAGGAACGCCGCCCAATTCGGCGGCACGCGATTACTGCCGCCAGTCCCCTCGAGCATCAGCACGACCGGCGCTTTCGAAGCGCCCGGCGGCAGTGCCACCTGCAGCGCGCTGGCTAGACCGGCATTGGCGGCCGCACCTTGGGCCGTTGGACCTTGCGCGCCCGTGACGGGCGGATCGGAGGCGGCGGTCTGGCAGCCTGCGAGCAGCAGCGCGCCAAACAAGGCGCGCAGAGCGCGCGCGCGAACGGCAGAAAGCTTCATCCGACATTTCCCAAATGAACCGTCGAAACAGTTGACTTTTACCATGCTGGGCCCTTTCGGGTAAACCGCGAAACATCGCCCGAGCTTTTCCGACATTTTTGCAGTGTCCGCCGCCCAAAATCCCGCTCGATCCATTCTCTCGGCCTTCCGCTTGTTATTCGGACGCACGCCTCCCTTGGTAATGGCGCATCCGCCGCGTTCAAACCGGCGTCGGAACCGGTCGCCGCCGCAGCCCGTCGATCCGCTGCAGGATTTGGTCAAACAATTCTCTTGGCACTGCGACCTCTGCCATTTGGAAGATTGCGTAGCGGGCATGTCGCACGATCTTGGCCCCGATCTTCAGGAGCTTCTCGCACAGGCTGGTCAGCGACCACTGTGCGACCGGGCCTAGACCCGCTGGCGCATAGACGGTGCCAGCTTGGCCGGTCCGGCCCTTGAAGAGGTAATGCGTGCCCAAACGCTTATTGCGATCACAGTACGAAACGCCCGGGGACCTCTAAGCGCCGAGAACGCGAGGGTATTCATGATCTGACCGGGTTTTCTTGGACCACGCTGATTGAGATAATCAGTTTGGAAAGGAACCCAGGGAGATGCCCAAGAAGCGAAACAACGCCGAACAGATCGTCACGAAGCTGCGGCAGATCGAAGTATTCGTGGCGCAGGGCCGGACCATTGGCCAGGCCTGCAAAGAGGCGGAGATTTCCGAGCAGAGCTAATGTCGCTGGCGCAACGAGTGACCTGACCAAGGTTTTGAACCAAGCCGAATGAGAGATTTCTGCATCACGGTCACCGGTTCGAGAGGCTGGATTTGGCCGAGCGTCACCGGTGCCGGTGGCCGATATCCAAGCGACAAGTGAGGTCGCTAATCTCTCATTCGGCTTGGTTCAAAAAGTCGGTCAGGTCAGCCGATCACTCGAAGCGCTGAAGCTTGAGCGCATATTGGTGGTCGGACATGAACTGTGGGCACATGTCCTTACTGGTTACGCCGTCGCAAACCCTCTGGGTGACCGTCCCTGTCACCCACGACGGGCACGCTTTCCAGGCAAGGAGGTGTGCCAATGGAAATCTGGGACTAGGCCGAATTCTATTGGACGACGGCACGCTATATCGCCGACGCGAAGCGACTGGGCGTTTATCTGACGGAGAACGATAAATCCTGCCAGCGGCCAGAAAAATGTGGGAAGCAAGCTTTCCGCGTATCGAGATATTCGCAAGCGGCAACACTTGTCGCTCCAATTTTTGCCGGGGCACGCGCTCGCAGTGAGCGCTTTAGGCTCGAATGTCGAGGATCGACCCTCGACGCGTTGGGGGCGGTGATGCAGCCGCCGACGGCGTAAAATCTGCTTTGGACGACGCGACCGTCTCGATCGCCGCGCTCTGACCGCCAGGGACGACCTGAGCGCTCGAACTGCGCGCACCTGCAACGTCGGTCTTTTCACCGCCAGGGATGTTTTGGAGGCCGGAACCGCGCGCTTGCTGGATCGAGGCTGCCCTGCCGCCAGGTACGGTCTGTGAAATCGGTGGCAAGATATCAACCATCGCGTCTCTCTACCAAAATTCTGCTCTGCCAGTCTTAGTGTAAAATGGGTCTGCGGGCTGCGTTCGGCGGGAGGATATCGTCCTTGTATATCCAGAATTGCTGGGGTTAGACCTTGCCTTCTTGGTCTGTCTCACACAAAATTTCATACAAGATTAAAGTGGAGGAATCGACATGTTCGTGGTTCGCCTGCGCAACAGAAGCGCTGGTGCGACGCATGAACTGATCCTGAACCTTTATTCGGGTCCAAAGGTTAGGCGAGGATTTAGGTGTCGTTGATGCTGCCCCGAACTTGGGTCTACTCGCCAATCGAATATTCGGGTTCTCACTTTCGTCGTCGCTGGCGTGCCGTAGTGGATGTAAGTGAGAACCTATGGCGGGCGGTTAATGCTCGGAAGGCCGATTAACGCTCGGCCAACAAA
Organism: Magnetospirillum sp.; assembly: GCA_027532905.1. Classification (NCBI taxonomy): domain Bacteria; kingdom Pseudomonadati; phylum Pseudomonadota; class Alphaproteobacteria; order Rhodospirillales; family Rhodospirillaceae; genus Magnetospirillum; species Magnetospirillum sp. Next base: position 209,354 of record JAPZUA010000006.1, on the reverse strand, counting down.
AATGTGCATTGGTAGGCCAAATTTGCCGTTTCTCGTGGATCGGAAGGATCCGTGTTGCCGGCGAGGTCTGGGCAACAAACACCCAAAATGAAATGCTAGGCCGAATTGGTAAGGCCACTTGACAGGCCTGACCAGATATGGCCTACTTGCCACATGACCAAGAGCGCTCCGAAAGCCGCCCTCAATCGCCTCGCGATCGTGCGCCCCAAGCGCCTGTACGAACAGATTGCCGAACAGATCGAAGGTCTCATACGCGGCGGCGCGTTTCTCGAAGGCGGCCGCTTGCCGTCGGAGCGCGAGTTGGCCGAGCAGCTCGGTGTCAGTCGGCCGTCGATCCGCGAAGCGCTGATTGCGCTCGAAGCGGCCAATCTCATCGAAACGCGCGTCGGCGACGGAACCTATGTCCGCAATGGCCCCAGCACCTTGCCGGTTTTTCCGCTCGGTTCGTCCGACGATATGGGCCCTGGCACGCTCGAACAATTCGAAGCGCGGCGCGCGGTCGAATGCTCGGTCGCCGAACTTGCCGCAAGACGTGCAACGGCAGCCGAAATCGGGATGCTGCGTAATTGCGTAGTCCGCATGCGCGCGAAGATTGCAGCCGGGGATCCGCCGGCCAAGGAGCATCTCGAGTTCCACACGCGCTTGGCCGAAGCCGCCCGCAATTCGATCCTTGCCGGGGCGGTGCGCGAATTGTGGCGCCTGCGCCAGGGGCCTATGTGGGATCTGCTGCGCCGCCATGTCGAAAATGCCGAAAGCTGGGATCGCGGCCTCGAGTTTCGCGAGCGCCTGATCGCCGCCCTCGCGGACCGCGACGCAGCACGCGCACGCAAAGAGATGCAACGCCATTTTGACCGGGTCGGAAAACTCTATTTCGAAACCAAAATCTGAACGGCGCGATCAACGCGCCCAACAACGGGAGAAACGCAGATGGCCTTCGACACGACGCGACGCGCGGCCCTCCTGGGCGCAAGCGCTCTGGCAATCCCAGCGGTCTGGCGACGCGCCGACGCCCAAGTGCCGACGACCGTTACGATGTGGACGTTTCTCGATCCGTCGCGGCCGGGCGGGCGCGAGTCCGCGCTCAAGCAAATGATCGAATCGTTCGAAGCCAGAAATCCGACCGTCAAAATCCGCGTCGAGCCGCAAGTCTGGACCACGCTCGCCGAAAAATTCGTGCTTGGCCACAATACGCGCAATGCGCCCGACATTTGCTGGGTCAATGCCGAAAATCTCGGCCTCATTCTCAACACCGATGCGGCTGCCGATCTCAAACCGCTGGTGCTCGATACCTGGTCGGCCGAGCGGCGCGCCGATCTGGCCGTGCCCGCCGCGATCGACGCCGTGACGGTCGATCGGCGTGTTCTCGCAATGCCATTGATGGCGATTACCTGGACGCTCATGTACCGACGCGACCTGCTGGCCCAAGCCGGGTTGGCGCCCGACAGCCTCAAAACTTGGAACGGCGTGCTCGAAGCGGCCAAACGCATGACGCGCGACACCAACGGCGACGGAAATCCCGACATTTGGGGCCTCGGCCTCGGCCTTGCGACCGAGCGGTTCTCGGCCACGCCGGCCGTTCTTGCGACGGTCGGCGCACAGAACGGCATCTTCGGTGACAAGTGTCGTGCGCGTCTTGCAACCCAAGACGCGGAACGGGCATTGGTGTGGCAAAGCGACCTCATCACCAAACATCGCGTGACGCCACGCGAAGCGATCGCGATGACGTCGGACGACGCGATCGACCAGTTCGCCGCCGGCCGCTACGGCATGATGATCATCGCCAACAGCCGGTTCGAGCAGATCCAGCGCACGGCCGCAGGCTGGAACAAAGACGATCTGGCGCAAGTCGGTATCCCCGGCTGGACGGCCGACAAGGCCGGCCCCACCGTCATTACCGGCTGGTTCGCGGTTGCGTGGCGCAATTCGCCGCGCCTGCGCGACGCGGCCCGCTTCATCGACCATATGGCCAGCCCCGACGCGATGGCACTGTGGAACGCGCCCGGCGGCCAGGTTCCGATGCTCAAGAGCCTGGCGGCTTCGCCGCGCATGCAGGAACCGGCCAATGCCCCGCTAAAGCTCGTGTCCGAACATTTCGCCAGCAGCGGCTTCATGATGCCGGGCCAATGCAATTGGTCGCGCACCTTTGCCGACTTCAATCTGGCGACGCAGCAAGTCGTGCTCGGCCAACGCTCGCCCAGCGACGCGCTGCGCCAGGCCGAACGCGCCACCCAAGAACGCCAATAGAAGGAATCGCCGGGCGGCGGGCAACCGCCGCCCGGCTTCCGGAAGACACAAACCGCATGCGCCGCGCCGAACTCTGGGTTCCCTACCGTCTTGTTGCACCTGCGGTTGCGATGGAGCTGGCCTTTGTCGTTGCCCCTTTGGCGATCGGCTTTTGGTACAGCTTGCACAATGTCCGGTTCTTCCAGATCCGCGGTTTCGTCGGCTGGGACAATTATGTGCGGGTGCTGACGTCGCCCGAGATCCTCAACAGTTTCGCCGTGACCGCGATCTTCGCGTTCTTCTCGCTCATCCTCACTTTCACCCTGGGCTTTGCGCTCGCACTCTGGCTCGAACGCGACGGCCGCCTCGCGACCTTCATGCGCGCGGTCGTGCTCGTTCCCTACATGATCGCGATGCTGGTCGGCTCGATGCTGCTCAAATGGCTGTTTTCGCAGGAAGCGGGACTTGCCCAGCTGGCGCTGGGTCCGCTCGGTCTTGGCGACACGTCCATCCTCGCAAACCCCAACTCAGCAATGGCCGCCCTAGTCTTCAACGCCATGTGGCGCGATGCCGCCTTTGCCATGATCATGCTGCTGGCCGGCCTCAAGAGCATCCCGCCCGGGCTGCACTTAGCCGCCCGCGTGGACGGAGCCGATGCCTGGATGCGGTTTCGGCGCATCACGCTGCCGCTGTTGCGCATTCCAATTCTGATCACGCTCGTCCGACTTCTGATCCATTTCGTTAATATCCTGACCTTTCCGCTAATCTTGACCGGCGGCGGGCCCGGCAATGCCACCGAAGTCGTGGTCCTCAAGATGTTCCGGCTCGGCTTCATGGACCATGTGCTAGGCCCCGCCAATGCTCTGGCGGTGGTGGTGTTCTTCGCTAATCTCGCCCTGGTGGCATTGCTGCTGCGACTGTTCAAACGCGCCGGGAGGCTGTAGGCGATGGCCGCACCCTATGCCGAAATGCTCCGTCGCCGGCTCGCGCGCACGCTCGTCAACGCCGTCATTGCGGCCGTCGCATTGCTGCCAATCCTGTGGGGGTTCTTTTCGTCGCTGAAACCGTCCGATCGGATCGTCGAATTTCCGCCGCGCCTGCTTCCCGAAACGCCGACGCTCGAACATTACCGGCGGATATTCGCCGACCAAGCAGCCGACTATATCGCCAACAGTCTGGCCGTGTCGGCGGCCAGCGTGCTGCTGACGCTGGCGCTTGGCGCGTTCGCCGGCTACGCGATCGCGCGTTTCAAGTTCCGCGGCCGCGACGGGCTGATGGCAGCGACCGTCGCAATCATGTCGATCCCGATCGCCTCGCTGCTCGTGCCGACCTTCACGCTGCTCAGCACGGTCGGGCTCACCGACACGCGCATCGGCCTCGTTCTTCTCTACAGCGCCTATCAGTTGCCCGTCGTCGTCTGGATGCTCTACGGCTATTTCCTGTCGCTGCCCGTCGAAATCGAAAATGCGGCGCGCGTCGATGGCTGCTCGCCAATGCGCGCGCTGGTCAAAGTCGTGTTGCCGCTTTCGAAGCCGGGCCTGATCGCGGCCGGCTTGTTCGTGCTCGTCTTCGCGTGGAACGACTTCGTCGTCGCCGTCACCATGACGTCGAGCGAAGCGGCACGCACGTTCCCGGTCGCGATCTATTTCTATCTCGGCTTCTACGGACGCGAATGGGGGCCGTTGCTCGCGGCATCCGTCGTTTCCATCGTACCCATCGTGGCGATTTTCGTCTTCCTGCAACGGCATTTCGTCTCCGGCCTGACCGGCGGCGGGGTCAAAGGCTGAGCGCATGTCGGCAGTTCTTTTCAGCGGCGTTTCGAAATCCTACGGCGCCAACGTCGCGCTGGCGCAACTCGATCTCGAAGTCGCGTCGGGCGAGTTTCTTTCGCTGCTGGGGCCGTCGGGATCGGGCAAGTCGACCACGCTCGGCTTGCTCGCAGGCCTCATCGACGCCGATGCGGGCCGAATCGAGATCGCCGGGCGCGACGTGACGGGCCTACCGCCGGAAAAGCGGGATCTGTCTATGGTGTTCCAAAACTACGCGCTCTATCCGCATCTGACGGTGTTCGAGAACATCGCCTTCCCGCTCGAAGCGCGCAAACCGCAGCCCGATGCGGGCGCCATTCGCGCCAAAGTCGAGGCGGTAGCGCAGACCCTCGGCATCGAAGCGCTGCTGGCCCGCTATCCGCGCGAAATCTCCGGCGGCCAGCAGCAGCGCGTGGCGCTGGGTCGTGCGATGGTGCGCGATCCCAAGGTGTTTCTGCTCGACGAGCCTCTGTCGAATCTTGATGCGCGCTTGCGCATCCGCATGCGCCGCGATCTCAAAGCGCTGCACGCCAAACTCGGCTCGACCATCGTCTATGTCACGCACGACCAGTCGGAAGCCATGACGCTGTCGAGCCGCATTGCGATTTTCAACCATGGCCGATTGCAGCAAATTGCCTCGCCCGCCGAAATCTACGACCGGCCGGCGAACGCGTTCGTCGCCAACTTCGTCGGCGACCGCGAGATGAATTTTGTCGATGGCGCTTTAACGAACGTTGCCGGGGCACCCTTTTTTGCGTTTCCCGGCGGCACGATACCGCTCGCCGCATCGGCCGCACTGGTCGACGGTCCGCGCGAGATCCGTCTTGGCGTGCGCGCCGAGGCTGTCGCCGCACTGCCTGCGTCGTCGCCGGGAACCGTCGGCGGCATCGTGCTGGTCAGCGAACTGGCAGGACCCGATCTTTTTCTGACCGTGCGCACGCAAGACGGCCAGGAGATCCTCGCGCGCGCCGACCCGCGCGCCGCCCGCTTCGGCGAAGGCGACAATGTGGGTCTGCAACTCGACCCGACGCGCATCCATCTGTTCGACCGCGAGTCGGGCGCAAGCCGGCATCACGGCGAAATGTGACTTTTTGAAACCCAATGGCAGAGAGACGGATATGGCCCAGAAAATCGAGCATGCGCAGTACGACGTTGTTGTCGTGGGCGGCGGCTGTGCGGGAATTGCGGCGGCAATCAGTGCGGCCAAGAACGGCGCCAAGACGCTGCTGGTCGAAGCCGGTTCGATGATCGGCGGCGAACTGATCACCGGTCTGCCGGTCGACGGCGCGCTCAATGCGCGCGGCGAATGGGTCGTGGGCGGCGTGCTCAAAGAAATTCTCGACGAGCATGCGCGCCTGGGCGGCTATATCGGCCCGGTCAAGGATTGGCGGCTGATCTGGTATGTTTGCATCGACCCCGAAATCATGAAGGTCGCCGTCAGCAATGTCGTGCGGCGCCACGGCGTGCATGTTTGGATGTATTCGTTTGCCGAAGATGTCGTAACGCGCGGCGGCGAAGTGACCGGCGTGGTCATCCTCAACAAGCGCCAACGCACGCTGGTCACGTCAAAGGTCTATATCGACTGTTCGGGCGACGGCGATCTTGCCGTGCAAGCCGGTGCGGACACCATGGTCTCGAACGATAAAGGCGAGTACCAGCCTTTGACGATGCTGTTCCGAATCTCGGGCGTCGATTCCAAACGTCTGCTCCAATTCTGCGTCGATGCGCCCGAAAATCTGGCTGTGGGCGAAAGCGAATGGATGGGGTCCGAGCTAACGGCGCGCCAATGCGCCGAAAAACTCTACGAACAGGGCCAGCCGGCCGTGTTCATCAAGGGCAACGGCCCCATGATCCAAGAGGGGATCCGCAGCGGCGATCTCAAATACGAAACCGCTCTCATCGGCATCATCCCCGTGTCGGCCGAGCGCGGCGAAGTGTCGGTCAACACGACCCGCATCGCCAATATTGACGCGACAGACACGGTCAAACTGTCCGATGCGTTCGGCACGCTCGTCGATCAGGTCTGGAGCTGCGTGGGATTCATGCGCCGCCGCGTCCCGGGCTTCGAGAATGCGCATTTCAGCGGCCTGTCGCATCGCGTTGGCATCCGCGAGACGCGCCGGATCGTGTGCGACTACGTGCTGACCGGCGACGACGTGCTGAACGCGCGCAAACGCGAGGACGGGATTGGTAAAGGCTCGCACCATATCGACATCCACCAAGACGGCATCAAGCAGGTGCGCATCCCGGTGCGCCATGGCGGCTCGTACGACATGCCCTACGACATGATCGTGGCGCGCGGCATCAAAAACGTTTACGTCGCCGGCCGCTGCATGTCGGCCGATCGGGAAGCGCACGGCTCGGCGCGCGTCATGGGGCCGTGCATGGCGCAAGGCGAAGCGGCCGGTCTCGGTGCTGCGATCAGCCTGCGTTCGAACGATCCGGGCGACATTCGCAGCGTGCCCATACGCAAACTTCGCGACGGGCTCGCGATGCAAGGAGCGGTGCTCGAAGGTACGCATTGATGGGAATGTCGGTCCCAGGTACGCGGGCCGACTATCTGATCGTCGGCGGCGGCTCGGCAGGTTGCGTGCTCGCCTCGCGCCTGTCCGAGGATCCGTGTCGCCGCGTTTGCCTTGTCGAAGCAGGCCCCGATTTCGATGCGCAGGCGCGCGCCGACCTGACCGATACGTATGGCGGCCGCGCTTTCGTCGATCCGCAGTATTTCTGGCCGAACTTGCGCGCCCGACATGCCCAAGGCGGCGACGACGCAGCCTACAAACAAGGCATGCTGCTGGGCGGCGGCTCGTCGATCAACGGTCAGATCGCGTTGCGCGGTGCGCCAGCCGACTACGAGCATTGGCATGAGAGCGGCGCAGCCGGCTGGAACTGGACGGCGGTGCTGCCCTATTTCCGCAAACTCGAAACCGATCTCGATTTCGGCGGCGACCTGCATGGCACGACCGGTCCCATCGCCATCAAGCGCACGCACAGTGCGACGTGGGATTCGGTCACGGCCGCCTATGCGCGCGCCTGGTCGCGCCTAGGTTTTGCCCATATTCCGGATTTGAACGGCGAATTCGGCGACGGCTACGGCCCGCTGCCCTTCAGCAACGACGGCACGACGCGCCATTCGGCATCGCGCGCTTATCTGGGCGCCGACGTGCGGGCGCGCGCCAATCTCGCGATTCTGACCCAGACGCGTGTGCTGCGCGTCGTGACCGAAAACGGGCGCGCCGTCGGTGTCGAAGCGATGCGCGACGGCGAGCCCGTCCGCCTCGACGCCGAACGCGTGATCCTCGCTGCGGGCGCCTTGCGCACGCCACAAATTCTGATGCTGTCGGGCATCGGCGACGGCAACGCGCTCGGCCGTCACGGGATCGCGACGATCGCGCACCGGCCCGGTGTCGGCAAAAATCTCCAAGACCATCCGATCGTATCGATCTCGGCCTACACCGAACCGACCGGCCGCACGGTGCCGCCCTCGCGCGCGGTGACGGCGTATCTGCGCTATTCGTCGCAAGTCGCCGGATGCGAGCCGTCCGACATGGTGCTGTCCGGCGGTGCGCGCGCGATGTGGCACGCGGTGGGTGCGCGCATCTGCGCGCTGCGCGCCTATATCGCCCTTCCCTATTCGCGCGGATCCGTCGCCTTGCGGAGCGGCGACCCGCACGTGGCACCCGCCATCGACTTCAACGGCATGTCCGACCCGCGCGACGTGCGGCGCATTGTCGGTGGCTTCCGGCTTGTCGCAACCGTGCTGAGCGACCATCTGCGCCCCGAGACGGTCAGCGACGTTTTCCCCGCGCGTCTGTCGCAACGGATCGAAGGACTGAGCCGCCCTATTTTGCGCAACGAACTTCTTTCGCGGATCGGCGCCCTTGCCATGGACAGCTCGAAGCCTTTGCGCCGTTTCCTCATTCGCCGGGTCATTACCAACGGCGAGTCGCTGACAGACATCCTGCAGAACGACCGAACAATCGAGGACTATGTGCGTTCTACACTCGGAACGTCTTGGCACGCGAGCGGGACGTGCCGTATGGGTGCTCGTAACGACGACGCCAGCGTCGTCGATTCGAGCGGTGCTGTGATCGGTGCGCGCAATCTCTTTGTTGCCGACGCATCGATCATGCCGCGGATTACGCGCACCAATACGAATCTTCCGACCCTCATGCTCGCCGAACGTCTTGCCGACCTCATTCCGAAAGCTGCCGCATGACCCAAGAAACCCCGCCGCGCATAGAAGTCCGAAACGCAAACGGTACAATCGGCGCCGACATTCTTGGCGTCAATTTCGCCAACCTCGCGTCGATCGACATTCCGACTGTTCGCAGCGCTTGGCTTGAGCGCGGCGTCGTTCGCTTTCCCCAATGCACGATCGACGACGCCACGCATGTCGCGTTCGCGCGCGCCTTCGGCGAGCTTGATTTCAATCCCGGCACGCGGCTTACAGGGCGCGTCTATATCGAAGGTTTTCCCGAGTTGGTAAGGGTTTCGAACATCGTCGAGAACGGCGTGCCGATCGGCGAGCTTGGTGCGGGCGAAGCCGATTGGCATTCGGACATGTGCTTCATCGAACGCCCGCCCTCGGCCTCTTTGCTTCGCGCACTCGAAGTTCCGAGCGGCGGCGGCAATACCCATTTCATCGATATGGTCGGAATTCTTGAGGCGCTCCCGAATGACCTTCGACGCGATATTTCGGGCCTCTCGATCAAGCACGACGCAGTGTACGCCTCTTCAGGTAAGCAGCGCGCTGGCACTATCGCGCCAACGGGCGGGGACATACGCAACATACCGGGTGCCGTCCATCCGATCGTTCAGCGTCACCCGGAAACTGGGCTGGAGACGCTCTATCTGGGAAAACGGTATAATGCCTATGTCATGGGCCTCGAAATTGCCGACAGCGAAACCCTGCTCGATCGCCTCTGGCAGCACGTATCAAACGCCTCGCCGCAGCATTTGTGGACACAAACTTGGCGGATCGGCGACCTGATCATGTGGGATAACCGCCGAACAATGCATCGCCGTGACGCGTTCAATGGCACCGCAAGACGACTGCTTCATAGAGCTGTTGTGAAAGGCTGATCACCTTTGCGGACTTAAGGGATTTCTGAAAAGGTCGAATAGTTCTCACTTTCGTCGCCACTGGCGTGCCGTAGCGGGTGAAAGTGGGCACTATTGGCGACGACCAATGGATGTCCCCTAAAGTCGTGCGGCGCGCGGCACATCGATTGGCGAATGGCGTGCCGAAGTGGACCTAAGTGAGCTCCTTTGGAGCAAGACATTCAGATCTGAGAATTGTCCATAGCTGTATGAGGTTTCTCGTATATCCGATCAGATCCTTACATCGCCCGATGTGGCCCAGATCTCTCATTCGCCCTGATACAAGAAAAATCAGTTAGGTCGGTCATCGGCGTCCTTTGGATTTCGCTGCAGTCGGCGTGCGCGCTCCGGCGGGTACGTGCTCGATAAAGCCCCGGACGGTAGGGATATCGAGTGACTCCTTCAACGCGACGGCATAAACACCGTGCGGTTTGGGCTGAGTTGCAAAGGGCACGCCGGTCAAGCGCTGGTCCTCGCCGAGTTCGTTCTCGAACACGGCGCCGAGGCCCATGCCGGCCGCGATCGCCTCCTTGGTCGCTTCGCGGCTTGCCAGCACAAGCCGCACGTCGAGAGGAACCCGCTCGGCTTCAAAGCACGCTTCGACGACGGCGCGCGTCATCGAGCCAACCTCGCGCATGACCATTGGCCGACCCGCAATCTCGGACGGGCGCAACGCCGCCCGGCGCGCGAGCGGATCGTCGGCGCGCATGCAGACGAGTAGACGCGGGGACGACACAAGCGCACAAGCGAACGAAGTAAGCGGCTCCATCAGCGTCATGACGCCGATATCGATGCGGCATCGCGTGATCTGATCGAGAAGTTCGGCAGTGTTGCCCATTGTCGTGGTCAAGGTCACAGCGGGATAGGACTTCATGAACGCCGCCACGATGGGCAGGGCGCAGTGCGGCGTCGACATGCCGATCCGCAAGGACCCGCGCTGCATCAGGCGCAGATCCTTCGCCGACGTCGCAAACTCTTCGGCCCGGCCGACCGCCAGGCGCGCGCGCACGAAGAGTTCGGCACCCGCTTCGGTCAATTCGAGATTCGGCCGGCGGTTGAGCAGCAGCACGCCGCACGCGTCCTCAAGTGCTGCGAGCTGGACCGAAACCGTCGGCTGGCTGACGCCAAGGGCTTGAGCTGCGCCCGCGAAACTGCGCTTTTCGGCAACCGCCACGAAGGTGCGCAAGCCCGACAAAGTGATTTCCCGCTCGCGGCGACCAGGGCCCTTGGAATTTTCGTCGAGCATCATCAATCCGTCACTCTTGTTCTTTACAATACATAAAGTCGATCCCCTGAACATAGATATTTTCTATGGAGATGTCAATGCCCAAGCTCACCCGTCGCTCCGCTCTTCTCGGAGCAACTGCCCTGATGACAGCCTTCGACTCCGCGCTACTCGGATCGGCATTTGCGCAATCGGTGCTGCCGAAACGGGGTGGCACGCTTGTCTACGCGCAATGCTCGGGCAATCGCCGCGGCGGCGACGCGTCTAACACTAAGCATCCGTACTTCATGATAGATCTCATCACGCGCTCCGCCTACAACACGCTGACATGGGTCGACGAAGGACTGAACATCGTCAACGAATTGGCCGCCAATCTGGCGCCGACGGACGACAAGCTCAATGTTTGGGATGTGACCATTCGCGAGGGCGTGAAGTTCCACGACGGCCGCGATGTGACCGCAAAGGATTGGGCCTCGTCCTTCGAATTGCACCGCCGACGCAACTTCGCCTCTCAGCAGATCAAGTCGACCGAGGTGACGGGGGCCCATTCCTTGCGCTTCTTCCTTGACGCGGGCAATTCCGAGTTTCCCTACGTTCTGGCCGAGTATGACAACGTCGTGATGCCGGCGAACGACGATTTCGAGAAGATCGGCATGACCGGCATCGGCACCGGTCCGTTCAGAATCGTCGAGGCGGATCCGCAGCGCCGGATGGTGTTCGAAAGGTTCGACGGCTACTGGCGGAAAGACCAGCCTTTCCTCGATCGCCTCGAAGTGATCAACCGCGAAGGGCAGATGGAAAGTGCGATCAACGGCTTCCGTTCGCGCCAATTCGACGCGGTACTGAACATCGACCCGCGCCTGGTGCGCCAGCTAACCGCCGAAGCGGAAACTGAGGTCGTGCCCGCTTCCTCCGGCGACCAAGCAGTCATCATCCTGCCCAAGCACCCTGGCTCGCCGTTCCTCGACGTCCGCATTCGCCGGGCCCTCGCCTATGCCATCGACCGCGAGGCGATCCAACGCATCGTCTACGGCGGCGCGCGATTCGGTTGGCTCGGGAACGACAGTCACATGGCAGGCACCGACCCGATGTTCGTCGGGCGCCCGATCAGGCGCGATGTCGCCAAAGCGCGGGCCCTGCTGGTCGAAGCCGGCCACCCCAATGGCATCACGCTGCCGACGCTGTATTACGCACCGCAATGGCCGGAGATGGGTCGCTATTTTCAGGTCATTCAGGAAACCGTGAAGGAAGCAGGCATCACCCTGCCCATCGAAGAGCGGCCGAACGACGGCTATTTGAATTTCCGCCAAGGCGACGCGGACGTGACGAAGGGCAACTGGCATAAATTCGCCTATACCGCCGTGGGGCCGCGCAACCCGGGCATCAGCCTTTTCCGCATGCGCGGCGCCAACAACGAGTCGGGCTACTGGTCCGGCCCCGGCCACGACCGCTACTTGGCGCTGTACCGAGAGGCCATGGTCACGGCCGATACGGCCAAACGCAAAGCGATCTACGCGGAGATGCAGAAGATCTGCTACGACGAGGTCCCCGCCATCCTGCCGGCCGGCCGCAACAACGTGTTGATCCGGCGGCCGAACGTGCGCGGGCTCAACAACCACCCGCAGCACTGGTCGATCACCTGGGACGGCGTCTGGAAGGCCTGAGGCCATCCCGTACCAGGCGCATCGCACGATCGCGTCAAAGCAAGACCAAATACCAACTCGATGAGGATTGCCATGAACCGGATTGATCGGCGTAACATCCTGAAGGGCGGGGCTGGCGCCGCCCTCCTCACAGCGGTCGGCGCCGTGTTGCCCGACGCAGCCGCCGCGCAGTCGCAGCCCCAACGCGGCGGGACATTGGTCTGTGCCCAGCTTTCTGCCAACCGGCGCTCGGCGGGACCAAACAACCACCGACACCCGTACTTCATCGTCGATGCCAACACGAAACCGATATGGTCGACGCCGACTTGGGTCAATCCGCAGCTCGGCGTCGAGCTTGAGATCGCGAGCAAGCTTGAGCCGGTCGACGAGACCCTCGCGGTTTGGGACATGACCTTGCGCGAGGGCGTCATGTTCCACGACATGACGGAGATGACGGCCGCCGACGCGACGGCGTCGTTCGAATACCACCGCCAGAACGCACCCTTTGCCCGCCAGATCACCAAGGTCGAACAGACTGGAAAGCACGGCGTCCGGTTCACGCTCGAGTCCGGCAACGCCGAATTCCCCTATGTGCTCGCGGAATACAACAGCCCGATCATGAAGGCGGGGCCCTTGGAAACCATCGGCCTCGACGGAATCGGGACCGGTCCCTACCGGATCGTCCAGAGCGATCCCAATCGTCTTATGGTCCTCGAGCGATTCGACGGCTACTGGCGCAAGGGATTTCCCTATCTCGACCGGATCGAAATCCACAACCGGGAGGGGCAGCAGGAATCGGCGCTCAACGGGCTGCGCTCGGGGCAGTTCGACGCGGTTCTCAACATCGACGCGCGCGCCGCCGTGCAACTTGCGAACGATCCAGCCTTCGACATCGAGAGCTCCAAAGGCGGCTATTCCTTCGTGATTCAGCTGCCTAAACACCCGGGCTCGCCTTGGCTCGACAAGCGCGTGCGGCAGGCCTTCGCCTACGCGATCGACCGCGAGGCGATCGTCCGCATTGCCTACGGCGGCAAGTACGGCTGGGTCAGCAACGACAGCCATCTTATGGTCACCGATCCCGTTTTCGTTCCGCGTCCAGGCGGCCGCGACGTGGCAAAGGCCAAGCAGCTGCTGGCCGAAGCCGGCTATCCGAACGGCATCAATCTCGGCGCGCTCTACTGGTCGCCGCAATTGCCCGAAGCCGGCCGCTATTTTCAAGTGCTTCAGCAGACGGTTCGGGACGCCGGCTTCACGCTGACGCTCGACGAGCGCCCGAACGACGGCTACATCCAGTTCCGCACCGGCGACAACGACTTCGCCAAGGCCAACTTCCACAAATTCGCGATGACGGCGGTCGGTTCGCGCAATCCGGGCATAAGCCTTTTCAGAATGCGCGGGGCCTTTGTCGAAAGCGGCCATTGGCGGGGGCCGGAGCACGACAAGTATCTCGCGCTTTACAACGAAGCGATGGTCACGGCGGACGCCCTCAAGCGCAAGGCGATCTACGCCGAGATGCAGGCGATCTTGCATGAGGAAGTGCCGGCCATTCTGGCGGCCGGCGGCGACACGTTCCTCGTGAAGCGCAAACACATTCGCAACATGCCCTACCATCCGCAAATCTGGTCCATCCGCTTCGAGGAGATCTGGCGGGCGTGAGATCGTTCGTCGCCACGAAAACGCCCGGACGCGGATGGCGACCATGTTGATCGCCGTCTCGCGCCGGCTTGCGCTGTCGCTGGTTACGCTTTTCATGCTCGCGATATTCGTCTTCGTCGCGACGGAGATCATGCCGGGCGACGCGTTGGACGTGTCGCTGTCGGCCGACGAGATCGCGATGATCCCGCCCGAGCGTCTCGCGCAGATGAAGCGTGACCTGGGCCTCGATCGTCCCGCGCACGAGCGCTTGGGCGCATTTCTGGGCGGCGTCGTGCAACTCGACTTCGGCCGGACGCTGATGTCCAAGACGCCCGTGACGACGATCGTCGGTTATCCGTACCGCAACTCCTTGATCCTCGCCGCCGCCGTGCTGCTCGTCGCGATCCCGTTTGCGCTCGCTATCGGGATCGCCGCCGCCGCCTGGCGAGGACGGCCCGTCGACAATATTGTCTCCACTGTTGCCGTGATCGGGTACTCGATCCCGGAGTTCGTCATCGGTACGGTGCTGGTGATGCTTTTTGCCGTCACATGGCCGATTTTTCCGGCGACAATCATCGCATCGACGCGCGATCCGGCGCTGACATTGCTCGCCGCGTCGCCGCTCGCCGTGGCGACCGTGGTGATCGGCTCGGTCGCCTACCTTGCGAGGCTCGTCCGCACCGGCATGATCGAAGCGCTCGCCAGCGACTTCGTCGAACGGCTGCGGCTCACCGGCATTCCCGAGTGGCGCATCGTCTTCCGCCACGCGCTGCCGGCGGCGATCATCCCGAGCTTGACGGCAATGGCGCTCTATGCGGCAGCACTTGTCTCCGGAATCGTCGTCGTCGAACTCGTGTTCGCCTATCCCGGCCTCGGGCAGGAACTGGTCCGAGCCGTCACGCGGCGCGAGGTCCATGTGGTGCAGGCCATCGCGCTCGGTTCGGCCGCGATCGTCGTCGCCCTCAACCTTCTCGCCGATCTTGCCATTCTCGCGCTCGACCCCAGAACGAGGGGCGCATGATCCAGTTTCTGAAGCGCCTTTTCCGGCGGCCCTTGACGATGCTTGGCCTCGCACTTGTCGGCGGGCACCTTGCCGTCGCGGCTTTGGCACCTTGGATTGCGCCTTACGATCCATTGCGGCTGCTCGAAGCACCCCTCGAGCCGCCGACCGCGACATTCTGGCTCGGCACGGACGAACTCGGCCGGGATTTCTTCTCCCGCTTGCTCCTGGGCGGCCAGATCTCCATCGTCGCGGCCGCTTGCGCCGGCCTGATCGCGGCCTTTGGCGGCGGCCTTCTCGGTCTCGCTACCGCCTTCTACCGCGGCGCATTCGACGATGCCGTGTCTCGAATCGTCGAGATGAAGCTGTCGATTCCCGCCATCCTTCTCGTCTCGCTCTTTGTTACCGGCTTCGGCCAGTCGCTCGGAGTCCTGATCCTCGTGATGGGGCTGATCTACATGATGGGGGTCATTCGCACGTCGCGCGCCCTGGGCATGACGCTCATGGAGCAAGGCTACGTGAAGGCCGCAAAGCTGCGCGGCGAGACCGCAGCGGCGATCATCCTTCGTGAGATGCTGCCCAACATCGCCGATCTCCTGACCGTCGAATTCGCACTGCGGACTTCAAGCGCGCTCTTGCTCGTCTCGGCCCTGTCTTTTCTGGGTCTCGGCATCTCGCCGCCGACGCCGGACTGGGGTTTGATGATCCAGAGCGGCCTCCAATCGATCCGCTCCGAGCCGTGGCTGATTCTCGCGCCGGCGCTGTGCGTCTCGACGCTGGTGATCGGAATCAATTTCGCGACCGAAGGCGTCGCCGACCTCCTGGGATTGGAGGCTGCCCGTGGCGCCACAGGCCAGTGATCCGATCATCCGGTGCGAGGGTGTGTCGATCGGCTATGTCGATATGCTCGGTGCGGTCACGCGCGTCGTCGATGGGGTCTCTTTCATTCTCGAACCCGGCCGCTCGATCGGCATCGTCGGCGAGTCGGGGTCGGGAAAGTCGACTCTTGCCCGTGCATTCTTGGGATATTTGCGCGGCGGCGGCCAATTTCTCGGAGGCCGCCTTGTCGTCGACGGCGTGGACGTCGCCGCAGCGAATGGCAGGGCGATCCGCGCGCTGCGCGGGCTGCGGGTCGCGATGGTGCCCCAGAACCCGCTCGCTTCGCTGACCTACCACCTCCCGGTCGGCCGACAGGTCGAGGAGGTATTGCGGGCGCGTCGCGGCCTCGTTCGCGCGGAGGCCGAACGCCGCACAATTGAGCTGTTCGCCGAAATGGGGCTTCCCGATCCCGAAGCGATCGGGCGGCGCTATCCGCACCAACTTTCGGGGGGCCAACGCCAACGCGTCGTCATCGCGGCAGCGCTCGCCTGCGAACCCGCGCTGCTCGTTCTCGACGAACCGACGACGGCGCTCGACAAGACCGTCGAGGCGCAGGTCCTCGAACTCGTCCAGCGTTTGCGGGCCGGCCGCGGCGCGGCGCTTGCGTTGGTGACGCACGACCTCAACGTCGTCGCCGATATCGCCGAAGACGTGCTGGTCATGAAGGACGGCCGCATCGTCGAACAAGGCGCTGTTTCGACCGTGTTCCGCAAGCCACGGAGCGACTACACAAAAACGCTGCTCGCCGCGTCGCTCGACTTGAGCGGCGCGGCACCGCACATCGACGCGGACGCGCAAGAACTGGTCTCGGTCCGGAAATTGTCGTTCTCCTACGATCGCCGCCGCTGGTTCGCCCGCGCTGCGGCACCGACGCGTCCCACGCTCGACCGGATCGACTTGACCCTCGCGCGCGGTGAGGTGCTTGGCGTGATCGGCGAGTCCGGCTCCGGCAAAACCACGCTCGGCCTTGTGCTTGCGGGTCTGCTGGCGCCCGAGACGGGCAAGCTCACGTTGGAGATGGAATCGATCGCGATGGTCGCGGGTAAACGGCGTCCGGAACTCCGGCGCCGCATCCAGACCGTGTTCCAGGACCCCCTCTCCTCCCTCAATCCGCGCCAGACCGTCGCGACCTCGATCGCGCGGCCCTTGCGCCATTTCTTCGGCCTCGGCCGGAAAGCGGCGCGCACCAAAGCGGCGGCGCTGCTGGCCGATCTTGGCCTGGGACCCGAGTATCTCGACCGCTACCCCCGCCAATTATCCGGCGGCCAGCAGCAGCGCGTCGCCATCGCGCGCGCCTTCGCGGCCGAACCGGACGTGCTCGTCTGCGACGAGATTACCTCGGCGCTCGACGCCTCGGTGGCTGGCCAAGTCCTGCAGGAGTTGGACGCGCTGCGCCGACGCAACGGTGCAAGCGTCGTTCTCATCACGCACGACCTCGCCGTCATCTGGCGGATGGCGAGCCGCGTGATGGTGATGAAGGACGGGGTGGTGGTCGAACACGGGCCGACATCGGACATCTTCGCGGCGCCGCAGAATCCCTATACCGCGGCCCTGCTCGCGTCCGCGTCGCGGGTGAAGCGGCTGGGCGCGGACCCGGCACCGGCGCCTGGCGCGGACAGCCTCGTCGCCGCAGGCTAAGAAGGTTTCGCGTTTTCGGCGTCGAACCAGATCGGATTGCTCCACGCGCGGCGGCCTGAGGCGTCGATCACGACGACCCGGGCATAGCCGCCGCGCCGCAAGCGCTCGATCGGCAGGCGCACGCGCGTGAGACCGCATCCCAATTCGTTGGCGGCCTTGGAACCGCGGCCCAGCGCCATCACCGCCGCAGCGGGACTGCATTCGATTTCCAGCGTTTCGCCGTCGAGCGCGATCGCGTGGATCTCCGGGCCTTGCGTGGCGTAGTAGTCGCCCGCGCGAAGCGCGCTTACAATCGCGTCCGGATCGCGTTCGGACGCCTTGACCATGACCCAGCCGCCGAACGCGTCGTCGAAATTGAAATGCGCATCGTCGGTGGCGCAGGCGGACAACCGTCGGCCGCGCGCGAGCAACTCGTCGTAGAGTGCTGTTCCGTCGCCTCGGTCGTTTTTGACGGCGCTCGTGTGGTTGTAGATCTCGATGGCGTGAGCGGCAGAGATCGATTGCGCCTCGTCCGCCGTCAGCCCGTACCAGGACGGATGTACGACCGCAACGAAAGCGCCGGCGGCGGCGCAACGCGCGGCGATCTCGGGCGCCGTTTCGCCTTCGCGCGTTGGCGCGAAATCCAGCGGCAGGCCGACTGCGAGGATGTGCCAGATCTCCCCGAGACGCGTCGACGGCACGTGGACTTCGGCCCCATGAATCGTGGTGAATGACTCGGTCCTGTAACTGCTCGTGTCGGTGACTGGGAACCTGTAGGTGGGCAGAAAATGGTCCGTGAGCGCGATGAAATCGTAGCCCGCCTCCCGGTAGATCGCACAGACCTTGTCGGGTGGATGGCGCCCGTCGGATCCAGTCGAATGGGTGTGCAGGTTGCCCTTGAAGAATCGCCCGGGCCGCTCGAATGCCGAGATCGTCCGCATGTCGCACTTCTCCTCTTGTTGGCCTGCATCATGAATGTTATCTATCGAACAGTGTTTCTGCATACAATATTTATATGACAAAAAGGTGACGTGACATGCCCCGCGAAGCTGAACTCCTCGATATCTTCGGCAAGCGCGCGACCGCACGCTACGGTCTTGCCGCCGTCAACCAGCTCCAGCACGCGCTGCAATCCGCGACGCTGGCCGAGCGCCAAGGCGAGATACCGGCCATGATCGTGGCAGCGCTGCTGCACGACGTCGGCCACATGGTTCACCCGCTTGGCGAAACGCCGGCCGCCCAGGGCATCGACGATCGCCACGAAGCGTGCGGCGCAGACTGGCTCGCCGCCCAGTTCGGACCGGCAGTGAGCGAGCCGGTCCGTCTGCATGTGGCCGCCAAGCGCTTCCTGGTCGCAGCCGAGCCCGCCTACTTCGCTCGGCTTTCGTCCGACTCGATCCGCAGCCTTGAACTTCAGGGCGGTGCGATGGACACGACCGAGCAGGCGGCGTTTTGCGCACAACCTTATTTCGAAGCGGCAGTGCGGCTTCGCCGCATCGACGACGCGGCGAAGGACCCAAACGCCCGGACGCCTGAATTCACATACTTCCTGCGCGAGTACGTGGATCGCCTCGCACCCCGCAGAACTTCAGAAAACTGCGTTTAAATGTTAGTGGCGCGAATAGTGCCCACTTCGATAAGCGCTGGCGTGCCATAGCGGGCGAAGCTGGGCACTATTGGCATCGTATGCTTCAGCAAAATTTCGCACCGTTTTAGCGGAGCATCCTACAGACACAAATGAACTAAATTCTCCGTCGACCGCAGCCGCAAGCCGTCCCGATTGGTCTGACGACGGACAGCGCGCCTTACGGGAGGATTTCTTAACAATTTGGCAGAGGTCCCTAGACTGTTATAGTATAACACTCTATACCGTTTCGTCTCGCTCCTCGAACGTAGGTCCGATCAATTATGGTAAAAACTTTTTCACGCCGTGCGGCGCTCGTCGGCGGTGCAGCGCTCAGCTTGACGTCTTTGTCTTCACGCGCCCAGACACAACCAACGGCGCTGAAGATAGCGGCTCCTTTCGAAATCACGGGTTTCGATCCTGTCCGCTCCGGCTTCATCTTCGGTCGGCTCGAGATCGCCGAGACGCTGGTGACGGCCGACGACGGCGGACGCCCGGTGTCGGCACTGGCATCGTCGTGGACTGTATCCGACGACGGCCTGCTCTGGCGTTTCACGCTTCGATCAGGCGCGATTTTTCATGATGGCACCTCGGTCACGGCAGGCACTGTCGCCAATGCGCTGAACCGCACGCGCGGCGTTGCCGCAAGCGTGCTCGCCAATGCGCCGATCGCCGCAATCGGCGCGGACGGCGACCGCATCGTCACCATACGCACCGAGCGACCGTTTCAGTCGCTTCCGGCATTCCTTTCGCATTCGAGCGGGATCGTGCTGGCGCCGTCGTCTTTCGAAGGCGACTCGGCGGTACGTGCAATCGGCAGCGGACCCTACCGTGCTAGGCTCGTAGAGGCTCCATTGCGCGTCGAGGCTGAACTATTTCCAGGATGGACTGGTCCGAAGCCCACAATCGAGCGGATCAGCTATCTCGCCGTCCCTCGCGGCGAAACCCGCACTATCATGGCGGAGAGCGGGCAGGCAGACCTCGTCTATGTTCTGCCGCCCGAGAGCGTTGACCGCCTACGCCGCAGCACGCGCATCGCGGTAGAGGTGATCCCGATCGCTCGTACCCGAGCGATCAAGCTCAATGCCGCTCGGCCGGCATTTTCGGACGTTAGGACCCGCCAAGCCTTTAGCTTCGCCATCGACCGTGAGGGCATCGCCAAAGCGCTATTGCGTAGCCCGCGCTCGCAGGCCACGCAGATGTTCGCGCCCGCGCTCGCCGACTGGCATCAGCCGGGCCTACCGGCGCTGGCCCATGATCCGGCCCGCGCGCGCGCTCTACTGGCAGAAGCCGGTTGGCGGCCGGGTACCGACGGGGTGCTCGCCAAGAATGGCCAGCCGTTCAAAGTGACGCTGCGTACCTTCTCCGACCGCCCCGAACAGCCGCCCATGGCCGCCGCGATCCAGGCACAGGTCAAGGAAGTCGGAATCGATATGCAGGTTGCCATCGTCAACAGCGGTGAGATCCCAGCCGGCCACCGCGACGGCACAATGGATATGGCTCTCTTCGCCCGCAACTTCGCATTGACGCCCGATCCTCTCGGCACCTTGCTGCAGGATTTCGGTCCGAATGGCGGGGACTGGGGCGCGATGAATTGGTCGAGCCCGGAGTTGGTGTCGGTGCTGGGCCGGCTGGGATCGGAGACCGACGCAGCAGCCCGCTCCGCGTTGCGCCGGCGAACTTCCGAGATTCTGCATGCCGAGATGCCGGTTGTGCCGATCGCTTGGTTCGACCACGGTGTCGCCGTCAGCCGCAGGCTGTCGGGCGTTACTATCGACCCATTCGAGCTGAGCTACCGGGTTTCGGCGATGCGGTGGGGTGCCTGACGCGATGGGTTTCTGGATACGTTTCGTGATAACGCGGCTGACGCAGGCGCTGATCGTCGCCCTGATGGTAGGACTGGTCAGCTTCCTGCTGGTCGAAGCTCTGCCAGGCGATCAGGCATACCGAATCGCCGCAGGACGCTATGGCGAGGACCTCGTCAACACCGCTGCAGCCGAAGCGGTGCGCCAGGAGCTCGGCCTGGATCGACCCTGGTTTGTGCGGCTTTGGGCTTGGTTAGGCGATCTTGCGACTCTCAACCTTGGCGTCTCACTCGTCTCGAATGAGAGTGTTGCGGATGAACTTCGCGTGCAGTTTGGCGCGACGCTCGGTCTCTCGGTTGCAGCGCTCGCGCTGTCGATGCTCGTCGGCCCGCCGCTAGGTGTCTTGATGGCGCTTCGGCCCGGTGGACTCTTCGACCTCGCCGGTCTCGCCGTGTCTACCGCTGTCCGTGCTTTGCCCTCGTTTGTGATCGGACTTGTGCTGATGATCGTGCTGGCCGGCTGGCTCGGCCTGCTGCCTGCGGCGGGCTATGACCGGCCGGTCTCCTGGGTGTTGCCAACAGTAGCGCTTGCGCTGGGCCTCGCCGCCGTTTCGGCACGTGTGACGCGCAACGCTGCGCTGCAGGTCATGAACTCAGGCTATATCGCATTTGCACGAACCAAGGGCTTGCCAACCTCTGCTATCGTCTGGCGGCACACGATACGAAACGCAGCGGTACCGATCGTAGCGTATCTCGGCGTGCAGCTTGTCTACCTGATCGAGGGCGTGGTGGTGATCGAGTCGCTTTTCGCCTGGCCAGGCATCGGTCACGCGCTCGTGCATGCGGTCCTTTCTCGCGACATTCCCATGGTGCAGGGCACGGCGCTGGCCATGGGTTTGACGTTTGTGGCACTCAACGCTGTGGTCGATGCTGTCTGTCATGGGCTCGATCCGCGCGGCGCAGGCCGCGCATGACCGTGACCGATTTCATCCACAGCGCGCCGCGCCGTTTTCCTCGCCGCCGCTTCGTCGGCCTTGCGATACTTACCGCCATGGCCTGCTTCGCTGTCGTCGGTCCCTGGCTTATCGGTGTCGATCCGCTGAAGCAGGACCTGCGCGCCGCGCTCAGCCCGCCAGGCGACAGCTACACGCTGGGTGCGGATCACTTGGGCCGCAGCATGGCGGCGCGGCTCGCCCATGCGGCGCGACTGTCGCTGGGCTTCGGACTGGCGACAGTGCTGACTGCCGCTGTTCCGGGGGTCTTTCTCGGCCTTGCGGCCGCCTGGTTCGGCGGCTTCACGGATCGCCTGCTTTCGGGTCTCTGCGACGCTGTTATGGCGCTGCCTGGGCTGCTACTCGTGCTCATCATCGCGGCGTTCGCGCCAGGCGCCTGGTGGCCATTGTTCCTCGGCCTCGCGCTGGCGTTGTGGGTCGAATACTTCCGGCTGGTTCGGACCGTGGTCAGCCGACGGCTTGCAGCACCCGACGTTGAGGCCGCAAGGCTCTTTGGCTTCTCGGCCACGCATATCGCGCGCCGCCATTTGCTGCCGGAGCTCTGGCCGGCGCTCGCCACGCTGATGGCCTTTGGCTTCGCGACAGTGATTGTTGCCATTTCGACGCTCAGTTTTGTGGGCGTTGGCATGCGTCCGCCGACGCCGGAGTGGGGAAGCATGATGACGGAGTTGCTTCCCTACCATGACGAAGCGCCGCTGCAGGTCCTTATGCCTGCCTTATGCCTGTTCATCACCGTATTGGGGCTGCAGCTTTCCGCTGCTGAAGACGGGAAGTGACGGCTGCTTTAGTCGTCGACGATCTTGATGTCATGACGCGCGACGGCCGTCGGCTCGTTCGCGATGCCAGTTTCAGCCTTGATTCAGGATCGATCATCATCGTTTTGGGCGAGAGCGGCTCGGGCAAGTCACTGCTGGCACAGGCCGTTATGGGCAATTTGCCTGCCGACCTCACCTGTCGTGGCCGAGTGCGCTTGATGGGCGAAGAGGTGAGCGAGCTGAATGGTTACGCGCGTCGGGCGCTCTGGGGCCGCCGGATCGGCATGCTGCCGCAAGAGCCCTGGATTGCGCTGAATCCGCTAATGCGCGCCGACGCGCAAGTGGCCGAGGTTCACGCCCTCGTGCGCGGCTCCAAGTGGCAGGAGGCGAGGTCCCAGGCCTTAGCGGCGCTGCGGCGTCTTGGGCTAGGCGGAGTCGAACGGCGCTTGCCTTTCCGACTGTCGGGCGGCATGGCGCAACGCGTGGCGTTGGCCGCTACAGAAGCTGGCGGCACGCCGATCCTGATTGCCGACGAACCCACCAAGGGCCTCGATGCGGACCGCCGCGAGGACGTCGCAGCCCTGCTCCGCGCGCAAGCCGATGCCGGCGCGGCCGTAATGGTCATCACCCACGACATCGGGCTCGCCGAACGTCTGGGCGGCAACATGCTGGTGATGCTGGAGGCCGAAATCGTCGAACGCGGCGCGACGGCGACTGTGCTGTCGGCCCCGCAGCATTCCTACACGCGCAGGCTACTGGCGGCCGATCCCGCGCGTTGGCCGCCGGCTGCGCGCGCTGCCAGCGGGATTGATGAGGGCGAAGACGTCCTGGTCGCCGCCGACCTCACCAAGTGCCTGGGCGGGTGCGTCCTTTTCGACGGTCTCGATCTGCGGATCAGGGTGGGCCGGATCGCCGCCGCCACCGGTCCCAGTGGCTGCGGCAAGACCACGCTCGGCAACATGCTTTTGGGACTGATCGATCCGGACGGCGGCCGTGTGTCGCGCGCAAAGGCTGCACCACATCGCTTCCAGAAAATATGGCAGGACCCCGTGGCTGCCTTTGCCCCAAGCGCGACGCTCGGTGCGGCACTCGACGACGTCGCCCATCGCCACCGTCTCGATGCCGAGGTTGCCAAAACCCTGCTGGCGCGTATGCGCATCGACCCGGGCCTGTTGGTTCGTCTACCCAGCCAGGTCTCCGGCGGTGAGTTGCAGCGCATCGCCCTTGCACGCGCGCTGATGGTCGATCCCGTTTTCTTGTTTGCCGACGAGGCCACTTCCCGCCTCGATCCCGTTACGCAGCGTGAGGTGATGGAACTGCTGCGCGATAGCGTTGCCGAGCGGGGCCTCGCCATGCTGATGGTCACCCACGATCAGGATCTCGCGCATAGCATCGCGGATCAAGTTCTGCGTATGTAAACTGATGGCCCTGGGTATATCGCGGCGGCGGCGTAGACGGCCGTCTCGACTGTTGCGGCTTCGCAACGTGAGAGCCAAGCGGGTTGGCGATCAGCAGGTGTCCGTCGTCCAAACAACCGGGATGTTTTGGGGCCGCCGTTAAAGGAGAGATTTGACGAATGGGCTGGGAACCGCAGGTTCTCACTTTCATGGCCGCTGGCGTGCCGTAGCGGGCGAAGCTGGGCACTATTGGCGAGACACATTTTAGCGAATGTTTGGTGAGATTCAGGGCTTTGCCAAGCGCCACTTGGCCTCCACAGTCGACCGCCCTCGGCAGCTGTCACCCGAGGCCGCTGATCCATTTGCGGCCGGGCACCGAGTCTAACAGGCTGCGCGTATAAGAGTGCGCCGGCGAGGCAAAGATTTCCGCCGTCGAACCCTGCTCCACGATCTCGCCACGCTGCATGATAGCGATTTCCTCGTACACCGTTGCGGCGACACGCAGATTCCGATGTCGCGCTATACGCGCGCGGCAAACCTCTTGGAGCTGTGCGCGATCAGCCTGCCCAATGGTTCGACTGCGGCCGGCCTGCCGACGGGACTCCAACTGGCCATGATCGGCGGCGGCGATGCTGCCTTGCTGGATTTCGCTGAGCAGATTGCCGCAGCAGTCACCGCGGCATAATCCCGCGTCCGACATCGCCGCCATTCGAGGCATCCGGCAGCGCGTGCTTCTTTTGAATATGGAAAAAGCCCGCCAGCCGGTTTCCCGGCGGCGGGTTTCTAACCCCGCGAGACAATGTCTCGCGCCTCCAGTCCCCCAGTTCCTTAAGTATTAAATGTTTTCAATTTCAGTTTCCATTTTTCCCGACAACAAAAGGAATTCGGTTGGAACCAAGGGCATCGAAGGCCCTTCAAAAGCAACGTCTACCCTCACCTTTCATTTCGAAATCTCGGCGGTCGTTTAGCGGCACCGACCCAACGAACTGGTTTCCCATAGCCCGAAGTTCGATCCCCCTACGGCTTCCCAAAATTGGTCAAGCTTGACGGAGCCCCGCTCAAAGGCGCGCATCAACTACTACCGGCCAGTATTGTTGCTTTAGCTGACGCTTGAAGAGTTTGCCCGTGGGATGCCGAGGCAAAACAGCTCTGAAATCCACGGAGCGGGGGCATTTGTAGGCGGCGATTCGGGCCTTGCAGTACGCGATGATCTCCTCCGCGAGCGCGGGCCCCGCATTGACCATATCGAGCGGCTGCACGACCGCCTTCACTTCTTCGCCGAAATCTTCGTTCGGAACGCCGATCACCGCCACGTCGGCGACTTTGGGATGGCTCAGGATCGTGTCTTCGATCTCTTGCGGATAGATGTTCACGCCGCCCGAAATAATTAGGAACGACTTTCTGTCCACGAGATAGAGGTATCCGTCCGCGTCGAGGCGACCAATGTCGCCCAGCGTCGTCCAGCCTTTGGCGTTGCGGCTAGCGGCGGTCTTGGCTGGGTCGTTGTGATACACGAATTGCGGGCCGTTGGCGAAATAGACTTCGCCTTCCTCGCCGATCGGCAACTCCACGCCATGCTCGTCGCAGATGCGCAACTCGCCTTGCACCGCCCGACCGACCGACCCTTTATGAGCGAGCCACTCTTGTGTGTCGATTGCGCAGAATCCATTGTTTTCGGTGCCCGCGTAGTATTCGTGCAAAATCGGTCCCCACCAGGCGATCATCCGCTCTTTGACATCGATCGGGCAAGGAGCAGCTGCATGGATCGCCATGCGTATCGAAGACATATCGTAACGCGCACGCTGTTCGAGCGACAATTTCAGCATTCGAACGAACATGGTCGGTACCCATTGGCTATGGGTGATCCGCTCGCGCTCGATGGTGGCCAGCGCCTCCTCGGCGTCGAACTTCTCCATCACGAAGACCGTTCCGCCTTGCTTGATGACGGTCATCGAATGGCGCATGGGTGCTGCATGGTAGAGCGGCGCGGGCGAGAGATAGCGCGTGTCCGCGCGATACTCGAACAGCCGCGAAAGGAGGTCGACGAGCATCGTACGGCCGCCCGGCGGCCGTTCCGGCAAAGGCCATTTTATTCCCTTCGGCCGGCCAGTCGTACCGGAGGAATAAAGCATGTCGAGCCCTTGCCACTCGTCCGCGACGGGCGTGGCAGGCTGGGCGGACACGGCATCGTCCCAGTCCGCAAAACCCGGCCGATCGGCACCGATCATGAACCAGAATGCAATGTCGGGCAGCCGGGCGCGCAGCAGCTCCATCAATGCGACTTGCGAACGCGACGTAACCACCAACTTGGCACCGCAATCGCGCAGGATGTAGGCGACCTCGTCGGCGACGAGGTGCGTACTGACGGCCGTGTAGTAGATGCCGGCCCGGTCAGCACCGAAACACACCTCCAAAAACTGCCGGTTATTCTCCATCAGAACGAGAATGTGGTCGCCACGCCCAACGCCGCAGGCTCGAAAAAGCTGTGCGGCACGATTCGAGCGCTCGTCGAGTTCACGGAACGTGACCGATTCGCCACTCCGGACCATGCGATAGGCGATCTTGTCGGGATGGGGCGTCGCGAACTGGGTCGGGTACAGCATGCTCAATGCTCAATCCAAATCTTGCCGAACTGCCGTCCGGACTTGAGATGGGCGAGCGCCGCCTTCAAATCCACGAAGGCAAAACGACGATCGAGAACGGGCTTGATCCCGTGTTGCGCGATCGCGGCCAGCATGCGCTCGAAGGAATCCCGGTTGCCGACGGTGACTCCCTGAAGCTTGATCTGGCGCGCGACGATGGGCCCTAGCGACGCGTTCAACGAGAGACCCGACAGTACGCCGATGACCGAGATCGTTCCGCCCGGACGCACGCAACGCAGCGACAAAGGAAGCGTTTTCTCGCCGCCCAACTCGACGATGTTGTCGAAGCCACCGCGGTCGGCGACGATGTCACGCGCGGCCTTCGCCCAGTCTTCGTGCGTGATGTAGTTGATCGTCGCGTCGGCACCGGCCGCCCGCATGCGAACGAGCTTGTCGTCCGACGAAGAAATGACCGTGACATGCGCGCCATGGATCTTGGCGAAAGCGAGGGCGAATTGCGCCACACCGCCCGTCCCCTGCACCAAGATCTTATCGCCGGCCTTGATGTGGCCGAGCGTGACGAGTGCGCTCCAGGCGGTGAGTGCCGCACAAGGCAGCGTGGCCGCTTCGGCGAAACTCAATTCCGGCGGTAGGCGAACCACGCCTTCTTCCGAAAGCAGCATGAATTCGGCCATCGTGCCGTCGAGTGGCGCACCCAAGGACTTGGCGAAGCTTTCGGGCCGCGCGTCGCCACCGATCCAAGACTGGAAGAAAGTCGGACAAACCCGATCGCCGATTTTGACGCGCGCGACACCCGGGCCGATCGCCGCGACTTCGCCGGCACCATCGGAAACCGGGATCAGTGGCAACTCACCGGTGGAGCGGCCATAGCCGCGATCAAGCACCACCAGATCGCGGAAATTCAGCGACGCAGCTTTCATTCGCACCAAAACTTCCCCGCGCCCCGGCGTGGGAACTGGGCGACGCGCGAGCGTCAGATTATCGAAACCCCAGTCGCCTTGAAGCTGGAAGACCTGCATATCGTCCATTAACTCGAACCCTTCGTAGTGAATTTTGCGACCCGCTCGAGCAGCATCTCGGTCGAGCCGTCGACAAGTCCTGCAAACTGCGCGCCGATCAAATGGCGGCCGAGCGGGTGGCACGTCTTCAATCCTTCGGCCCCCATTGCATGTATGAGTTCTGGGATACGCGATTGAGCCATCCTCACAGCTAGAATCTTGGATTGCGCGGCTTCGAGTTGGATATCCGCACCTGCATCGAGGGCTGTAGCCGCCGAGCGCACGAGGGCGCGCACGCCCGCAAGATCGGTCGCCGCCTCGGCCAGCGCCAAGCGCCAGCTTTGGTGTCCATACAGCTTCTTACCAAATGCCGTGCGGCGCTGGCCCCAGTCGGCCGCGAGACGAAGGGCGGCATCGACCATCCCGCAGCACATTGAGGCGACGTAAACCCGCGCGCCATTGATCTCAACGAGGATGGATTTAAATGCGGCACCCGGCGCATCCAGCATGGCGTTCGCAGGAACAAAATAGTTATCGAGGCGAAACCCGCCGGAACCACATGAATGCAAGCCGATTGAGCCCGCATCGGGTCCGCGTACGAACCCCTCGCACCGCGCATCAACCAGGAACGCGCCGATCCCATTAACGTCACCTTGCGACTTGGTTTGCGCGTAGACGACGATGGTATCGGCGTGCGTCGCGTTGGTGATCCAAGCTTTACTTCCACTCAGGTGCCAGCCGCCTTCGCAAGCGACCGCACGCATCGCGATGGCGGCGAAGTCGGAACCCGCTTGCGGTTCGGACAGCGCCGTGCAGCCGACACGCACGCCCCGCACCAGATCGGCAACGTAGACAGCGGCAATGTCGGCGGTGGCCGAGCCCGCGATTTTCTTGGCCACATTTTGGGAGTTGATTAGCGCCATCGCCGCGCCGAAATCCGCGCCTGCGAGGATCGCGCAGATCTCCGCCTTAATGGCGAAACCGAGCCCTGCACCTCCGAAGGAGACGGGAACCTCGATACCGAGTAAGCCCGCACTGGCGGCGGACGCAAAGAAATTCTCGGGTAGGCCGCCGTGCGTCTCCCAAGCTTGGGCATGAGGCGCGATTGCTTCGTCCGCAAAGCGGCGCGCCGCCGCGAGGAGCGTCGCGGGGTTCATTTCGTCCCGCCGAGTCGACGCACGGCGAAATCCCACGCCCGTTCGAACACATGTAATGCGCCGCGCGGCATGAAGATTGTCGCCACCACGAGCAGCAGTCCATAGACGATGAGCCGGAAACTATCGGCGATACGCAAATACTCGGGCAGGAAGACCACGGCGAAAGCGCCCAGCACGGGACCAAACAGCGTGCCCGTGCCGCCGAGAATCACCGCAAGGATCGCGTCGAGTGATTGGGCCACGCCGAAGGTTTCGGGATTGATGAAGCCGATGTAGTGCGCATATAGGGCGCCAGCGGCGCCCGCATAGAACGCGCTCGCGACGAACGCGAACAGCTTGTACCTCCAAACGGCAACGCCGCAGGCCGAGGCCAGGTTCTCGTTCTGGCGGATAGCGCGCAAGATGCGGCCTATCGACGAACGCATCAATAGCCACGTCAGAAGGGTCATCACAACTGCGACGGCAAGAACGAGATAGTAGTAAGCGACGCGATCGTCGAAATCGACGAGGCCGAAAAGGCTCTCGGGCCGCTTGATGTTCGGAATCCCCGCTTCACCGCGCGTCAGCGTCGTGAAATTCAACAGCACGGTGAAGATGACCATATTGAAAGCGAGCGTGACGATCGCAAAGTAGTGGCCCTTCACGCGCAAACTGGGATAGCCGACGAGGATCGAAAACAACGCGGTGATGAAGGGTGCAACCGCCATGCTCGCCCAGACGGGCCAGCCGAGTCGGATACTTAGTAAGGTCGACGCGTAGGCGCCCACACCCATCAAACCGGCTTGGGTGATCGACACGTAGCCGGTCATGCCTTGGATGATGTTCTGCCCATGCGCCATGATGGTCCAGATCAGCGCCAGCAAGATGAGCTGCACGTAGTATTTGACCGTGATGTACTGCGGCGCGACGATCGCCAAAGCGAGCATTGCCGCGACCGCGAGAAAAGCGAGCGGGCCCTTCATGAGCGCTTCCCCATAAGCCCTTGCGGTCGTACCAACAGCACGACGATCATCACCAGGAACGCGATGACGTCCTTGTAGGCGGAGGAAATGAACCCAGCGGCCAGCGCTTCGGTCACGCCCAGGATGAGCCCGCCGACGATGGCGCCGGGGATCGAGCCGAGCCCACCCAGGATCAGTACCGAGAAGCCCTTGATGGCGAGCCCCTCGCCCACACCGGGGGCGATCGCGAAAAGTGCGCCGATCATGATCGCGGCGGCCACGCCCAGCATCGAAGACATCGCGAAGACCAGCATCGTGATCCGCGAAACGTCGACACCCATCAGGATCGCCGCATTGCGGTTCTGCGCCAGCGCACGGATCGCATAGCCCGTCTTGCTGCGCTGGATATACAACGTCATCGCCACGATCAGCGCGACCGTGACAAGGATGACATAAAGACGAAGCTCCGTTAGCGTCAGCGCGCCAAGTCGGAAAACCGACTGCAGACCAGTCGGGATCACGATCTGGTCCGCACCGAACAAGCGCAGATTGGCGCCCTCGGCGAACATCGTGAGACCGAGTGCCACGATGAACGCGTTGATCGGGTTGTCGTCGCGCACCGGCCGATAGGCGAGCCGCTCGACCAAAACACCGAGCACGAAACCGGCCGCCATTGCCGCAAGACAAGCGAGGGCCAGCGGCAGCCCTCGCTCGGTCACCAGGAAGAAGACGAAATAGCCGCCGAACATCGAGATCGAGCCGTGAGCGAAGTGCGAAATATGCAGAATTCCGAAGACGATCGTCAGGCCGAGTGCAATCAGCACATAGACCCCACCGATCGTCAGGCCGTTCAGAATCTGCTGGAGTATTTCGACCATCTAGCGCTCCGAATTGGGACGGGGGCGGCCCCGAGGCCGCTCCCGCCCTTCGCCCCTACTGCCTAAGCCCGCGCAGGAAGCGCGAATAGTCGGCCGGATCGGACGGCAGATCTTCGACGAACACCCAACGGCCGTTGCGCCATTGGAAGGCGGCGTTTGTCGTGTAGGCCTGGCCGTTCTCGTCGAACATGCGGCCGCCAACCGGAAGGTAGCGCATCACCGCTTCGGGCGGGATCGGCGCCGTGCGGATCACTTCGGCTACGCGCTTGGTGTCGGTCACGGTGCCTGCGCGCTCGAGCGCGTGCTTGAGCACGTAGACTTGATCGTAGGCATAGGGCGAGCTTGGAGCCGGCGTCGCGCCGAATGCGGCGCGGTAATTGGCTTCGTAGCGGACACCAGCAGGGCTTGCCGATTCCATCGTCAACTCGGTCGGACGCAAATCCCATACGCCCTCCATCTGCTGAGATGTCGCCACGCGCAGGAACTGATCCTCGCTGCCACTGGTGAAACCGTATCGCCGCACATTCAAGCCCAGTTCTACCGACTGGCGATAGACGAAGGCGGCCGGCTCAACATAGCCGATCACCAGGATCGCGTCGGGATTGAGCGCGCGGATTTTGGTGAGTTGCGGGGTCATGTCGCGGTCGCGCAGACCGAAGCTTTCCTTGGCAACAATGGTGCCGCCGCTCTTGGCGAACTCCTTCTCGAACGCGTCGAGATACTGCACGTAGAATCCGACCTCGAGCGAGCCGATCACCGCGATTCGGCGTGGGCCTTGGGCGGCGACGAAGCGGCCTGCGGCGGCGCCGGTATAGTCGGCCGGCGGGCGGGTGCGGAACAGATTTTGGATGCCTTGCGTCGTGATCGCGCGCTCGGCGGCGTTACCCACGAGCATGACCGCGTCCTCGCGGCCGATGAATGAGGCGACAGCGCTGGTTGGGCCCGAGCAGCAGAAGCCGAGCAGGAACTTGGCGCCGTCACGGTCGAGCAAACGGCGCACACTGTTGGTCGCTTCCGTGGGGTTCGCCTTGTCGTCGTACTGTACGACGCGCAGATTGTAGACGGTCGTGCCGACCCGGATGCCGCCGGCGGCATTGATTTCGCGCGCCGCCATCTGGACCGAATTGGCTTGGGGCAGTCCGTAGACCGCGCCGGGGCCGGTCAGCGCATCGTTGACGCCGATTACGAGTTCGCGCTGCGCGACCGCGGGGGCGGTCGCCGCAAGAATGGCCCCGGCCGCGAAGGCGGCGACGGACAAGCTTCGAAGCATTTTCATGGTTGGTCTCCTCGGGTTGTCTTGGTTGGCGCGTTCATTCGGCGTTTCATTCGCCCAGATAGGCTTTGGCAATGGCGGGATCGTCTCGGAGCTGGGCGCTTGTGCCGGTCAGCACGATCTCGCCGGATTCGTAGAGATAAACGCGATCGGCCAGGCGCAGCGCCATGGCGGAGTTTTGCTCGACCAGCAGTGTGGTCATACCTTGTGCCTTGATCCGCGCGATGGTCGCTTCGACCTCGGCGACGATCTTCGGTGCTAGTCCCAGCGAAGGTTCGTCGAAGATGCACAGTTTCGGCCGCGCCATCAGCGCACGCGCGATCGCCAGCATCTCCTGCTCGCCGCCCGACAGCTTGCCGGCGTCCTGTTGCGCGCGTTCGCGCAGGATGGGGAAGAGATCCTGCATCGCTGCGATGTCGGATTCCTGCTTCGAATCCTTGCGCGCATAGGCGCCGATCCTTAAATTCTCGACGACGGTCATTTCTGGAAAAACCTGGCGGCCTTCAGGGCACATCGCGATGCCGCGCTTGACGATCGTGTGCCCCGGCATTCCATCGATGCGCGCACCCTCGAACGTCACCTGGCCGGCGCGCACGGGCAGAAGCCCGCAGATCGCCTTGAGCGTCGACGTCTTTCCAGAACCATTGGCGCCGATCAGCGCAACGCATTCGCCCGCGTTGACTTCGAACGAGACGCCGTGCAGCACCTCGATGGTCCCGTAGCCGGCGCGCAAGGACTCGACCGTGAGCATCAGTGCGAAGCCCCCAGATAGGCGTCGATCACCTTGGGATCGTTGCGGATGGCTTCGGGCGTGCCCTCCGCGATCTTCTGGCCAAAGTTCAGCACGACGATCCGGTCGCAGACCTTCATGATCAGCGCCATGTGATGTTCGATCACCATCACCGAGATCCCGCGTGCCTTGATTGCCAGAATGAGGTCGCCGAGCGCGCGGCGCTCGGCCGCGACCATGCCGGCGGCGGGTTCGTCGAGCAACAGCACGCGCGGATCTGACGCGAGCGCCGAGCCGATCATCAGCAATCGTTGCTGCGCCGACGAAAGGCTTTCGATTGGCGTACGCTCCTGGCCGCCGAGCCCGACAAATGCGAGCAGTTCCTTTGCTGCGTCTATCCGCGCGGCTTCCTCGGCTTTGGCGGCCCGGCTGCCGAACAGAGCCCCCACCCCTCGCTCGCGCGTGCAGACATGGCCGCCGACGAGCATCTGTTCGATCGCAGTGAAGCCGGGAAACAATGATGCAGTCTGGAAAGTGCGTGCGAGACCGAGCGGTGGCCGCCCGTGCTCGGGGATCGCTTCGATCGCGTGCCCTTCGAGGTAAACCGAACCAGCCGTAAGCGGAAACACACCAGCTATCAAGTTGACGGTCGTAGATTTGCCCGAACCGTTGGGGCCGATCAGACCAAGAATCTCGTTAGGCGCCAACGTGAAGGAAAGATCATCGACGGCGCGCACGCCACCGAAATGCTTCGACACCCCGCGAAGCGACAGCGCAGGTGACGTGGCGGCCTTAGACATGGCCAACATTATTACGGATCGATCGGCGAAGCTTTGTCACCGGTTTCCATCCCCGTCAGAACGGCGATCTCAATTCCGCAAGCGCGGAACGGTCGCCAATTGATCGAAGTTTAGGTCAGGGTACATGGCGCGCTGAAATTCATTCTTTCGCCGTATCATCGAAATTTTAGATGACAAGCCGGGCGCTGGGCGTAAGATTAGGCAATCAGAGGCTCTAATGCCGCGAATCGCCCATCTCAAAGCCATTCAAGTTTTCGATGCGGTCGCACGCGCGGGGAATCTCACGCGAGCGGCGGCCGAGCTCAAAATTGCGCAAAGCGCGATCAGCTATCACATCGAAATTCTGGAGACAGATATCGGCGCCAAGCTATTCGAACGAACCGCGCGCGGCGTGCGACTGACCGAAGCGGGGCAAAAGCTCGTGCCCTTCGTGCGCGAAGGGCTTCGCGCGATCAAGACGGGGCTTGCGACGGTCGCGAACGTACCGGCGCGCGCCGTGGTACGGGTGGCGGTGTTGCCGATGTTCGCCAGCCGGTGGCTAGCACCCCGCTTGGCCGATTTCTGGAGCAAGTATCCGAAGATCGAGCTCTCTTTCAGCCACGAAAACGACACTTTTTCGGCCGCGTCGGATCCATCGGAAGTCGCCGACGTCGCCGTGCAATGGGGAGCGGGCGCATGGCCGCATCTGGAGTCCCGTCGCCTGCTCGAAGCGCCGCTGATCGCCGCATGCAGCCCCGAGCTTCTAAAGAAAACACCGCTGCGCGACGCAGCCGATCTCAAGAATCACACGCTCCTGCATGTCGATGATCACAATATGTGGCGGCAATGGTTGGCGGCGGTTGGCGTGCCCGATGCGGAGACGATCGGAAGTCGCGGCTTGATGATGAGCGACCGGCATTTCCAACTCAGCGCTACCTTGAATGCGGTCGGTGTGTCGCTCTTCATCCAGTCGTTTATCAAAGAAGAACTGCGCCAAGGGACGCTGGCCTCGCCGCTCTCGAAGGAGAAGCGGACCGAGTACGCTTACTACCTCGTTCGGCAGAAGGGCCGGAAGCTCAGCCCAGCGGCTGCGCAGTTTCACGACTGGATCTGCGCTCAAGCAGTGGCGCAGGAAGCCGCCTAAGCGCGGGTACACCAAACCGAACCTATCTGTTGCATTGTCGAACGTACTCTGGTTCCAGCTAGGTGAGCTGGTAGGCGCTGCCCATAATTCGGTTTGTTTTCAGGAAACAGTCCAGTTAGCACGAAAACTGTCGACAATAGTTTTGACGCGATCGGATAGTATAAAATGCGTCAGGTTCGGCGGACCCACAGTCAAGCCAACCGAGCACTCGCTTCAAAATCGTGTCTCGTGAATAGTGCCTGTTTTAACAAGCGCTGGCGTGCCGTAGCGGGTGAAGCTGGGCACTATTGGCTCCGAAGTATTTGATCGGCAAGGTCAGAGATTTAAGAGTCAGCCCATGTTGACTATAGTGGTGGCGGCCGACGGAGGGCGCAGGGAAGATTGTGGATCGCCACCGACGGGGGGCTCAGGGTTGAGATGCGCAACGGTCAAAGTCAGTCTTTCTATTCTCAATCACCTCTTTAGTGAGAATTTTTGGTAGACTGCCCTGCATCAGCTTGCGTCTGTTGCCTTTCGTTTCATTAGCCCATTTGGCAAGTGCGTCGACAATAGAAGGTGCGAAAGAGCTGGCTCGGAAAATCTGCACAGCGGGATAAGTGGCGTTTCTGCCTGACGGCGGCCAGGATGGCCGCATGACAGGAGAAGAAGATGAGCAGACGAGCGCGCCTGAATCACACACCGGCATTCAAGGCGAAGGTGGCACTGGCGACAGTTAAAGGCGAACTGACACTGGCGGAGCTGGCGCAGCATTTCGACGTGCACCCGAATCAGATCGCGCAGTGGAAGGCGCAGCTTCTGGAAAGCGCGTCTGCCGTGTTCGACGGGCGTGCGGCGCGGCCGGAGCCGGCGATCGACGTGAAGTCTCTGCACGCGAAGATCGGCGAGCTGACGCTCGAGAACGATTTTTTGGAAGGTGCGCTCGGCAAAGCCGGCCTGCTGAGCGCAAGACGATGATCGACCGTTCGCACGATCTGCCGATCGCCCGTCAGGCGGCAGCACTGGGTATCAGCCGGGGCAGCGTCTACTACCTGCCACGGCCGGTCTCAGTACCCGACCTGGTGCTGATGCGCCGGATCGACGCGCTGCATCTGGAGTTCCCTTTTGCGGGCAGCCGAATGCTGCGCGACCTGCTTGCTGCCGAGGGGATTGCTGTCGGACGCCTGCACGTCGCCACCCTGATGAAGCGCATGGGGATCGAAGCGCTGTATCGCCGCCCGAGTACGTTGAGACCGGCACCGGGGCATCGGATCTATCCGTATCTGCTGCGCAAGTTGGCAGTGACGCCGCCTGACCAAGTCTGGGCGATGGACATCACCTACATCCCGATGGCGCGAGGCTTCGTGTATCTGGCGGCGGTGGTCGACTGGTTCAGCCGCCGTGTGCTGGCGTGGAGGCTGTCGATCACGATGGAGGCGGCGTTCTGCGTCGAAGCGCTCGAAGAAGCGCTGGCGCGGTTCGGCAAGCCGGATATCTTCAACACCGACCAGGGCAGCCAGTTCACTGGTGCTGCATTCACCGGCGCGCTCAGTAGCCGGAAGATCGCGATCAGCATGGACGGCAAGGGCGCCTGGCGCGACAACGTATTCGTCAAGCGGCTGTGGCGGACGATCAAATACGAGGAGGTCTATCTGCGCGCCTACGACACGGTGAGCGAGGTCCGCGCGTCGCTCGGGCGGTACATCGCGTTCTACAAGGCGCGGCGTCCGCACTCGAGCCTTGACCGGCAAACGCTGGATCGGGCGTACTTCAAACGGCAGCCGCTTCTCGCGGCGGCCTAAACCCGGCAGAGGCGCCACTTATAAAACCCGGAAAACTGTTCAAACAAACCGAGCCAGCTCTCTTGACCATGTCGTAGGCAGGGCCTTCGCTCGGAAAGTGGAGCTCAATCATTGCTCCCCTCCCCGGACTTAACGACTGAACCGCTGTTGTCGCTGACGGACAACGCCGATACTGGCGGCTCGGGCAGTATCAGTGTCGTGCTGATGCCCAGCATACGGCGTTCAAACTCGGCAACTTCAAGAATCTCCTTGTCTGTGTCGCGCCACAAGTGCCCATAGGTGTCCAAGGTCATTTGGACGGAGCCATGACCCAAGCGCATCTGGATTTGCTTGGGATTAAGCTTCATCTCGATCAGTTGGCTCGCGTAAATGTGGCGCAGAAAATGGAAGGTCCATCGCGCGTTTCCCGTTGCGCTATCCTCAAGACCGGCCTTTCGCATCGCCGGTCGCCAAACGCGGATATGAAAGTTGGACATGTCCATCGGACGGCCGCTTTCGGCCGGAAACAACAGGGGCGACGCTACGACGCTGCGCAGCGGGATCCAGCGGCGAAGCAGCATGGCGAGGTCCGGCCCGATCGGCACCGTCCGCCGCCCGTTTCGCGACTTTGGCGGGCCGATTTGACACCATTGATCTGCGCGTTGCGCGACCGTCACAGTTGGCGGAATCGCGACGAGATCGACATCGGTTACGCGAAGCCCACGCAGTTCGGAAGCCCGAAGGCCCGAACCCAATGCCACGCGGACAAAGACATAGCCGCGGGTGGGTGGTGCTCCGGCCGCAATCTCGCTTCCGCCGAGTGCATCGAGAAGCGCTTGAATGTCCGACTTGCGCGGCGCATCGATCCGCGCCTTTTCGCGGGACGACAGATCGAACCGCAGGCCGGTGGCAGGGTCGCCCTCGCGCCACTCGCGCCGAACCACATGCGCCATGACCGACTTGGCGGTCATGAAGACGGAACGTGCAAGACTTCGACTGAGTTTGGCAACCAGATCCTCCTGCAACTTCACAAAGTCCGAACGACGCAACGAGCGGACATCGCGTCCGCCGATCAAGGGCCCCAGATGCATTCGAACTTGGCGCTCGTACATGTCGTAAGTGCTGCGCTCGCGACCCAGATTGCGACGGCTTTCGATGAAATCGTCGGCCGCTTTTGCAAAGGTTATCTGGGTCTCCTCAAACGGAGCGCCGCCGTTTTCGATCGATCGGCGATGGCGTTTGGCGTCCAGCGCGCTGGCGAACAGTTTGCGCCGCTTTTCGCGCTTTTCGTTGGTCCACTCCACGCACCAGCGCTGCGAGATTTCGCCCGATTTCCGTTTCCAACGGACTTTGTAGATCATCGCCATGGGGCCACAGCCCTCCTTCGCGTTTCCGGTTGAGAGAAATGCGAATGCCGACGACGGGTTCTGGTTCCCAAAGATCCCTTGAAAAAAGCCTCGTGCGAGGAAAATGCGAGGAAGAATTTGAGGGTTTTCGCGGGAAAATAGGATTATTAATCCAGCCCCACTCCAACCGCCAAACTGACCAGGTTCCTACACTGCCGCTGAAACCTGCTGCCTCAGCGCTCGAAAAACGATTTGTTTTCAGTGGATTGTATGATTCTATTTGGCGGCCCGAAAAACCGACCCCAAATAGGGAAATTGGTAGCGGCGGAGGGATTTGAACCCCCGACCAAGGGATTATGATTCCCCTGCTCTACCACTGAGCTACGCCGCCAAAGAGCGGTCGGTTTAAGGCCAGTCGCGGGGCCTGTCAAGGCGCCCGACGCAAGCCCGTCCGGGCGGCTTTCCATAACCGCACGCGCAGCGAAAACAAGCCGCGGCCGCAGTCGCGCTTGGTCTCGCGCAAGCCCTCGGCGAGCGCCTTCGGACCGCGCGCATCGACGTATCGAAAATCTCCGATCGACTATCGGCCGGCGAGTTCTAGCCGCGCGAAATCCAGCCGCCGCCAAGCACGCGGCTGCCGTCGTAGAGGACGCACGCCTGTCCGGCCGCAACCCCAAATTCGGGATCGTCAAGCGTGACCAGGGCCGTTTCGTCGGGCCCGCGCGCGAATTTCGCGGGCTTCGGCGCCGTGGTCGAACGGATCTTGGCGAGCGCTGCCCCTTCTGAAACTTGCCCGCCCAGCCAATTGGCGCGCGCAAGTGCAATGTCGCGGCGCGCCAAGGCGGCGTGCGGCCCCACCGTCACGCGTGCGGCTTGCGCATCAACCGCGAGCACGTAAAGCGGTTCGGCCGCCGCATCGCGAGCACCGATGTTGAGGCCGCGACGCTGGCCGACCGTGAAGCCGATCGTGCCGTCGTGGCGGCCGAGCACGGTGCCGGCCTGGTCCACGATGTCGCCGGGCCGTGCGGCTTCGGGGCGCAACCGTGCGACGATCTCGCGATAGTTGCCGCCGGGCACGAAGCAGATGTCCTGGCTGTCGGGCTTGCTTGCCACCGGCAAGGCAAGCCGCTCGGCTGCCGCGCGCACGGCGCTCTTCGGCAATCCGCCCAGCGGAAAGCGCAGGAAATCGAGCTGCTCTTGCGTCGTCGCGAAAAGAAAATAGCTTTGGTCGCGCGACGGATCGGCCGCCACGTGCAATTCGGCACCCTTGGGCGTCGCAAGCCGCCGCGCATAGTGCCCGGTGGCAAGGGCCGAAGCGCCGAGATCGCGCGCGACCGACAGCAGGTCGCGGAACTTGACCGTGCGATTGCACTGCACGCACGGGACGGGCGTTTCGCCGCGCGCGTAGCTGTCGGCGAAATCCTCAATCACAGCGTCTTTGAAGCGGCTCTCGTAGTCGAGCACGTAGTGCGCAATGCCGATGCGGTCGGCGACGTTGCGCGCGTCGTAGATGTCCTGGCCCGCACAGCAAGCGCCCTTCTTCTTCGCCATCTCGCCCTGGTCGTAGAGCTGCAGCGTGACGCCGACCACGTCGTAGCCCTGCTCTTTGAGCAAGGCCGCGACGACCGAGGAGTCGACACCGCCCGACATCGCCACGACGACGCGTGCACCGGGAGCAAGATCGATATCCTGCGCTGCGATGTTCGCCGTGTCGCTCATGCAGCCGACAATCCCTGGCGCCAGAAATCGGCCTCGAGGCGGCAGGCTTGCGCGAAGGTTTTTGCAAGATCGTCGAAACGCGCAGCACCGCCGCGCGTCTGCCCAAGCCGATCCACCTCGTCAGCCACACCGCGTGCGACGCCGAAAAATTCGTCGCCCGCATACATCGCGATCCACGCCGCATACGGATTTTCCGCCGTCGCCTGCGCGGCCAGCGTGCGGCCGATCTCGGCATAGCCGAGCGCGCAGGGGCTCAATGCGACGACAAGGTCCAAAAGATCGCCGTCGAGCCCGCGCGCCAAAACGTAGCGCGTGTAGCCGAGCGTGGCTTCGCCTTCTTGCGTCGCTTCGAGCGCCGCTTCGTCGATGCCCCAATCGCGGCAGAACGCCACGTGCAGGCCCATCTCGATATCGAGGATCGCTTTGACCGAGGCGTTGGCGCTGCGCATTTCGGCGAGGCTCGAAGCCTTGGCCGTGGCCAGCGCCCAAGCGCGCGCGTAATGGATCAAGAACAGGTAATCCTGCTTCAGATAATGCTGGAACGCCTGTTTGGGCAGCGTGCCCGCCCCCAATTGCCGCACGAAATCGTGCCCAACATAGGCCTGCCAGGCGGGCATGCACGCGTTGCGCAGCCGCGCGAACAGCCCACCTTCATGCCATAAAGATAAGAACGCGGGAGAACGCGTCATTCGCGTTCCTTGAGCCACGCCATCTGGATCGCTTCGAGAATCTTCTCGTTCGATTTGTTCGGATCGTCCGCGAAGTTCGGCAGCGCTTGCACCCATTTCCACAGATCGGTGAAGCGCAGATTCTCGACGTCGGCCTCCGGATGCGCCTCCTCGAGATCGATCGCAATGTCGGCGACGTCGGTCCAGCGCAGCTTCATCGGGGCAGGTCCTTTAGGCCTTATCGACCATCATGTTGCGCGTGGCCGTGGGCAGCGCCACGGTGAGCCCGTCGAGCTCGTCCGTGATCGTGATCTGGCAGCCCAGGCGCGACGTGTGCGTGAGGCCGAAGGCGAGGTCGAGCATGTCTTCTTCGTCTTCGCTTGCTTCCGGCAGGCGCTCGTAATCGTCCTTGTCGACGACGATGTGGCAGGTCGAGCAGGCGAGCGACCCTTCGCACGCACCTTCGAGCGGCACATCGTTGCGGTGGGCGATCTCGAGCACGGACAGGCCCACGGGTGCGTCCACTTCCTTGCGCGTGCCGTCGTTCAGGATGAAGGTCATCTTCGGCATGGTCGTCGTGCTTTCTATGTTGAGGTTAGAAGTTTTCGAAGGTCAGCCGCCGATTTCGGCGACGTTGCGGCCCGCAAGCGCTTTGCGAATGCCGCGATCCATGCGCCGTTCGGCGAAAAACTTGGTGCCGTGCTCGAGCGCTTCGGCGGCCCCCTGGATGGAAGCCCGGTCGCTTTGCGACATCGCGCGCTCGAGCGTTTCCTGCACCGCCGCAATGCTGCCGCGCTCGGCCTCGCTCAGGAGATCGGCGTCGACCGCGAGTGCTGCTTCGAGCGCGTTGATCGCCCGGCGCGCTTCGACGCGCGCTTCGGTGAGCAACCGGCGGTCCATGTCGGCTTCGGCATTGTCGATGGAGGCGCGCAACATATCGGCCATCTCGTCTTCGGTGAGGCCGTAGGACGGCTTCACTTCGACGCGCGCCTGGCGGCCGGTCGTCGATTCCTCAGCCGAGACCGACAGGAGCCCGTCGGCGTCGACGGCAAAGCGCACGCGGATGCGCGCGGCCCCGGCCACCATCGGCGGAATGCCGTCGAGTTCGAAGCGTGCGAGGCTGCGCGTCTGGTCGGCCATCTCGCGCTCGCCCTGCACCACATGGAACGACATGGCCGTCTGGCCGTCCTGGTACGTGGTGAAATCCTGGCCGCGCGCGACCGGGATCGGCGTGTTGCGCTCGACGATCTTCTCGACGATGCCGCCCATCGTTTCGAGCCCGAGCGACAGCGGCAGCACGTCGAGCAGCAGCGTGTCCGAGCCCGCGGTCAGCGCTTCGGCCTGCAACGCCGCACCGACCGCCACGACCTCGTCTGGGTTGATGTCGGCGAGTGGGGTTTTCCCGAAAAATTCTTCGACTTTTGCGCGTACAAACGGAACACGCGTCGAGCCGCCCACCAGCACCGTGCCGTCGATCGCCTCGGGCTTCACGCCGGCGTCTTCGAGCACGCCCGCCGCGATCTTGAGCGTGCGCGCGACCAGCGGCTCGATCAGCTTTTCGAGCTCGGCGCGCGTAAGGCTGTGGCTGCTGTCGCCGGCATCGAGCATCAGCTCGCCTTCCCACGGATCTTGGGAACTCACGCATTCCTTGGCGAGGCGCGCTGTCGCCAGCGCTTGCTTGACCTCGTCGCGGCTGAATTCGCCGCCGCGCTCGGCCAAGAACTTCGCCGCCACCGCATGGTCGAAATCGTCGCCGCCAAGGGCCGCATCGCCGCCCGTGGCCAACACCTGGAACACGCCTTTTTCCAGGCGCAGCAGCGAAAAATCGAATGTGCCGCCGCCAAGGTCGTAGATAGCAAAAACGCCCTCGGATTTGCTGTCGAGCCCGTAGGCAAGGGCTGCCGCCGTGGGCTCGGCCACCAGGCGCAGCACTTCAAGCCCTGCAAGGCGGGCCGCATCGCGCGTGGCCGTGCGCGCCGCATCGTCGAAATAGGCGGGCACCGTCACGACCGCGCGATCGACACTGCGGCCAAGTGCAAGTTCCGCACGTTCTTTGACCGCACGTAAGATATCCGCGCTGATTTCGACGGGCGTAAGCAGCCGGTCGCCGATCTTGAGGCGCGCCATGCCGCCTTCGGCAGCCGCACCCAGCTCGTAGGGGAGCTGGCCGCCCAAGCGCGCCAAATCGGCTGCGCCGCGCCCCATCAGCCGCTTGATCGAGGAGACGACGATTTCGGGCCGGTCGAGCAACTGGCGGCGCGCCATCTCGCCGACCAGCGGATCGGCCCCGTCGATATACGCCACGACCGAGGGCACGAGCCCTGAGCCGCGCGCATCGCGCACGATCTCGGCCTTCTGGTCGCGCGCCAGGGCCACGACCGTATTCGTGGTGCCGAGATCGATGCCGACCGCGAGCCCCTGTTCGTTTTCGTGCGGCAGCGGCGTCTGGCCGGGTTCGTAGATCTGCAGCAGCATCAGGCCGGTTCCGATCTGAGGGCGAGCAACGCGCGCCGATTGCGCGCCTCGTCGGCGAATTTGTCCAAATATTTGAGGCGCAGCGTGGCAAGCCGTGCTGCCGCCAAGTCGCCGGTCGCAAAGGCCGCTGCGATTTCGCCCAAGCACGCGGCGGCATCGTTGCGGGCGACGACGGCAAGTTTTTCGACAGCGGCGGCGTCCGCCGCTTCGTGCAGCTTTTCGCGCCGCTCGAGCTGGTCGTCGAGCAATTCCATGTCGCGGATCGTATGGCTGCCTTCGCCGTCGATCGGCAGGCCGAGCAAGGCCAGCAGATACGTGGCACGCGCCAGCGGGCTCTTCAGCGTCTCGTAGGCGTCGTTGAAGGCAACCGCCTGGCTTTGCGAAATCTGGCGCGCGCGCGGGGCCGCATTGGCGAAACGATCGGGGTGCAATTGGCGCTGGAAGCCAAAATAGAGCTGGTCGAGCACCGGCACTTGCAGGTCGAAACCGGGTTTAAGCCCCAGCCGCGCAAAATGGTCGAGCGGCTGCGGCGGCTGGATCGCCTTGCAGGTGGCGCAGAACAAAGCCGCCGCCGCCACGGGTCCGCGGCACGACCAGCACGCGCCAAAGGCGGCAGCTGGCCGGGCAGAATCGGAATCGGGTGCGAGCGGCGTGATCTGCATTTTGCGGGCGGCGTTGGAAAGCGGCGGGCGGGCTTAGATGTGGAAGCTTTCGCCGCAGCCGCAGCGGCCTTTTTCGTTCGGATTGCGGAACACGAAACCCGACTGCAGCTTTTCCTCGACGAAATCCATCTCGGTGCCGAACACGAACATCGAGGCTTTCGGATCGATCAGGATTTTGATGTCCTGGGCGGGTTCCACCACCTCGTCCGCCGGACCTTTGTCGTCGGCATATTCGAGCGTGTAGGTCATGCCCGAACAGCCGCGCGTGCGCACGCCCACGCGCACGCCGAACGACGGCTTGCCGCGCTTATCGAGCAACGCACGCACGCGTTCCACCGCCGCCTCGGTTACCGTAATCGGCGGCGGGCGCACGCGGGGGCTGCGCTTGGGCGGTGCGGCGGCAGCAACGGGGGCGGCGGTGGGTTCGCTCATGACGGAACGTCCTTCGCTTTTTAGGCGTGCTTCTTGCGGTAATCCTCGATCGCGGCCTTGATCGCGTCTTCGGCCAGCACCGAGCAGTGGATTTTCACCGGCGGCAAAGCGAGATGCTTGGCGATGTCGGTGTTCTTGATCGTCGCGGCTTCGTCGACCGTCTTGCCCTTGACCCATTCGGTCACGAGCGACGACGACGCGATCGCCGAGCCGCAGCCGAAGGTCTTGAACTTGGCGTC
Source organism: Magnetospirillum sp. (assembly GCA_027532905.1). NCBI lineage: Bacteria > Pseudomonadati > Pseudomonadota > Alphaproteobacteria > Rhodospirillales > Rhodospirillaceae > Magnetospirillum > Magnetospirillum sp. The sequence goes on along the minus strand of JAPZUA010000006.1, from coordinate 165,827 downwards.
TTCGATGATGCCGTCGGGACCGACCTTGATCTGCAGCTTCATCACGTCGCCGCAGGCGGGGGCGCCCACAAGGCCCGTGCCCACGCTGTCGTCGCCCTTGTCGAAAGCGCCGACATTGCGCGGATTTTCGAAATGATCGATCAGTTTTTCGCTGTAGGCCATGGTGGAGACTCCTGGTTCGAGGGGGTTATAGCGGGTTCGGGCGCCAACGTCAGCGGGGGCGTGTCAGTGCGCTGCCCATTGGATGGATTTGATGTCGATGCCGTCCTGCGCCATCTCCCAAAGCGGGCTCATGGCACGCAGTTTCGACACGGCCTGGATGATGCGCTCGGCCGCGTAGTCGACCTCGGCTTCCGTCGTGAAACGCCCGAAGCCGATGCGCAGGCTCGTATGCGCCAGCTCCTCTTCCACGCCAAGGGCCCGCAGCACGTAGCTGGGTTCGAGCGACGCCGACGTGCAAGCCGAGCCCGACGAGACCGAGAGATCCTTGATGCCCATCATCAGCCCCTCGCCTTCGACATAGGCGAAGGAGAGGTTGAGATTGCTCGGCAGGCGGTTTTCGAGATCGCCGTTCAGGAACACTTCGGGCAGCTTGGCGTTGATCGTGGCCATGAAACGGTCGCGCAGCGCTTTCATGCGCGTGGCTTCGGCCGCCATTTCGTTCTTCGCAAGCTCGGCGGCTTTGCCGAGACCCACGCACAACGGCGTTGGCAGGGTGCCTGAGCGCATGCCGCGCTCCTGGCCGCCGCCATGGATCATCGCCTGCAGGCGCACGCGCGGCCGGCGACGCACGAACAAAGCACCGATCCCCTTGGGCCCGTAGATCTTGTGGCCCGAGATCGACATGAGATCGATCTTCATGGCTTCCACGTCGAGCGGGATCTTGCCGAAGGCCTGCGCGCAGTCGGTGTGGAAGAAGGCACCCTTCTTGCGGCACAAGGCGCCGATTTCGGCGAGCGGCTGAATCACGCCGATCTCGTTGTTGGCGGCCATGATCGAGACGATGACCGTGCGCTCGGTGATCGCGGCTTCGAGCGCCGCGAGATCGACGAGCCCGTTCTGCAGCACGGGCAGATACGTGACCTTGAAGCCTTCCTGTTCGAGATGGCGGCACGTGTCGAGCACGCATTTGTGCTCGGTCACGAGGGTCACGATATGGTCGCGCTGGTCCTTGTAGAAGCGCGCGACACCGCTGATCGCAAGATTGTTCGACTCGGTCGCACCCGACGTGAACACGATCTCGCGCTCGTCGCCGCCGATGAGATCGGCGATCTGCTGGCGCGCTTTTTCAACGCCCTCTTCGGCTTCCCAGCCGTATTCGTGGTTGCGGCTGTGCGGGTTGCCGAATTTCTCGGTGAAATACGGCATCATCGCTTCGAGCACGCGCGGATCCATCGGCGTCGTCGCCTGGTAGTCGAGATAGACCGGGCGGCGCGGCGCGTTGGCGCGGTCGTCGGATGCGGCGGTCTTTAGGGCGGTGTTCATGTGTCGCTGGCTCCAGTTCGGTCAGGCGGCTTGTAGCGGTTGCTTGCTGCCGAGGCGCTTTGCAAGTGCGACCCAGGCTGCGGCGAAAGCATCGATATGGTCGGGCGTCGTGGTCGGCCCCAGCGACACGCGGATGGCGTCGCCGGCGGCGGCGCCGGCCCCCATGGCGGCGAGCACGCGGCTCGTCTTGACCTTGCCCGACGAGCACGCAGCCCCCGCCGACACGGCAAAGCCCGCAAGGTCAAGAGCCATAACTTGGGTCTCGGCGGCCACCCCGGCAAGGCCGATCGAACTCGTATTCGGCAGACGCGGTGCGCCAGCGCCATGAATTTGCACGTGCGGCCAAACTGCGCGCAAATTCGCTTCCAAACGGTCGCGCAGATCGGCGGCGAGCGGCGTTGCGGCGGCCGCTGCCGCCCCAAAGCCCGCAATGCCGGCCACGTTGTGCGTGCCCGCGCGCAGGCCAAGCTCTTGGCCGCCGCCGCGCAGCAATGGGTTGATCGCCACACCGTCGCGCACCACGAGGGCGCCCACACCCTGCGGGCCGCCCAATTTATGCGCCGACAGCGCCAGCGTATCCACGCCGAGGGCGGCAAAATCGACTGCGATCTTGCCAAGGCCCTGCACCGCATCGCAATGCAGCCGCACGCCCGCCGCCCGGCACAGCCGGGCCACTTCGGCGATCGGCTGCACCACACCGGTTTCGTTGTTGGCCAGCATCACCGCCACGAGGCGCGGACGCGTGGTCGCGATCAATGTTTCGAGAGCGGCAAGATCGACCACGCCGTCGCGGTCGACTGGGATTGCTGCGGCACCGTTGAGGGGGGCGAACACGCAATCATGCTCGATCGCCGACACAAGGCACGCCTCAGGCGGGAAACCGTGCAAGGCGGCGGCATTGGCTTCCGTGCCGCTGCCCGTGAACACGATGCGCGCGGGCCCGGCATTGATCGCTTCGCCGAGCTGGGCGCGCGCAGTCTCCACGCGCCGACGCGCGGCACGCCCCGCCGCATGCACCGACGACGGATTGCCGACCTCGGCAAACGCATCGAGCATCGCTGCCTGCGCTTCCAGCACCAGTGGCGTGGTCGCATTCCAATCGAGATAGACGGGCACGGTCATTCGGCGGCAGCCATCTCGCCGCAAGCTTGCCCAGGGCTCGGCAGATTGCCGGCCGTACCGCCCACGCGGCGTGCGCACACGTCGGCGAGGCTCACGCGCGACAAATAATGGTGAATCTGGTTGCCGAGCTCTTCCCACAGATCGTGGGTCAGGCACCGGCTCTTGTCGACGCGGCAGCCGACCGGCGAGTGCGAAGCGCAGCGCGTCGCACGGATCGGCTCGTCGACGGCCATGATGATGTCGGCAACGCGCGTGGCTTCGCTGGCATGCGCCAGCAGATAGCCCCCGCCGGGCCCGCGCACCGAGCGCACGAGCCCGCTGCGCCGCAGCTTGGCGAACAGCTGCTCGAGATAGGACAGCGAGATTTCCTGCCGCTCGGCAATGTCGGCAAGGGCAACGGGCTGGCCCTTGCTGGCATTGGCCAGATCGACCATCGCCATCACCGCATAGCGCCCTTTGGTGCTGAGTTTCATGCTTGCGATTCCTCGGATCTATCGATCGAACTTGGCCGGTGAAGATTCAAAGCGGGCGGCTTCGAGATCCCGCGCATCGAGCTCGTCGCGCTGGGCCGCCACGCGGCCTTCGAGCTCGGCGATGCGCGCGCGCAAAGCACCCATCTCGCCTTCCATGCGGTCGAGCGCACGCGCCACCGGATCGGCGATCTCGCCGGTCGCCCCATAGGCGCAAAAATCGTCGTTCTTCGGCCGGCCGACCATGCGCGCCGGAATACCCACGACCGTGGCCCCGGCCGGAACCGCCTCGAGCACCACGGCGTTGGAGCCCACGCGGGCACCCTTGGCGACCGTGAACGGCCCCAGGATCTTGGCACCGGCCCCCACAATCACGCCGTCTTCGAGCGTGGGATGGCGCTTGCCATGGTCGAGCGACGTGCCGCCGAGCGTCACACCCTGATAGAGGGTCACGTCGGCGCCGATCTCGGCCGTCTCGCCGATTACCACACCCATGCCGTGGTCGACGAAAAAGCGCGGCCCGATCTTGGCGGCCGGGTGGATCTCGATGCCGGTCAAAAACCGCGCAAGGCCCGAAATCAGCCGCCCGAGCAGCTTGAAATCGGCCGACCAAGCGCGATGGGCGAGCCTGTGCAGCAGCACCGCGTGGAAGCCCGGATAGCTCAAAATCACTTCCAGACGCGAGCGCGCAGCGGGGTCGCGCGCCAGAACGGCGTCCAAGTCGGAGCGAATAGCCTTGAAAACCATCGGGTTGACTGCCTAATCTGCGGCTGAAGAGGGGCCGAACATCTACGACGCCCCGTAATGTCCTACGCCGTTGCTCAAGAATTTAGGTTACCCGACTAGTCCGATCAAGTATCTTTTTGTTCAATCGCCGCAAGCGGCACGAATATACCCGACTACCCAACGCGGGTTTTCGGTGTATCTGGAGGAACGATGCCCGACGTCATTATCAACGGGGCCGACGGCCGGTTGGAAGGCCGCTTCGTCCAGGGGCCGAGCGAGCGTGCACCCATCGCGTTGCTGCTGCATCCGCATCCCCAGCATGGCGGCACCATGCACAACAAGGTCGTCTATACGTTGAACCAGGCGTTCCTCAAGGGCGGCTTTTCGACGATGCGCTTCAATTTCCGCGGCGTGGGCCGCAGCCAGGGCGTTTACGGCCGCGGCGAAGGCGAATTGCAGGACGCCGCCTCGGCGCTGGATTGGCTGCAGCAGACCAACCCGAACGCCGCAAGCTGCTGGGTTGCCGGCTTTTCGTTCGGCGCATGGATCGGCATGCAGTTGCTGATGCGCCGGCCCGAGATCGACCGTTTCATCGCCGTGGCCCCGCCCGCCAACGTGTTCGATTTCACGTTCCTCGCCCCGTGCCCGTCGTCGGGCCTCATCGTGCAGGGCGACAAAGACGAAGTCGTGCCCGAGGAATCGGTCGTCAAACTCGTCGACAAGCTCGCCAAGCAGCGCGACATCCGCGTGGACTACCGCGTGATCAAGGGTGCGAACCACTTCTTCACCGACCGGCTCGACAAGCTCGAGACGATGGTGAACGAATATTCGAGCCAGCCCGTCCCCATCCCGCCGCCCCCGCCGCCGCCGCCGCCGCCGCCGGTGCAGGTCGACAAGAAGCTGCCCTCGCCGCTGCCGCCGACGCAAATCTCGGCGCGCACGACCGCGCGCAATGCCGCCGCCGCCAAGGCCGACGCCAAAGCAGAGGCCAAAGCGCCCCCGGCCAAGGCTTCGGCAGCAAAAGCCGCCGCCCCCGCCAAGCCCGCACCGGCCAAGCCCGCGCCGGCCAAGACCAAACCGGCCGCCAAAAAGCCCGGCAAGAAATAGCTGCCTCGCGCAATGACAGCGCGACGCGTGCCCCTTTATAGGTGGCACGCGCGCGTGCTAAGCCCGCATCCGCCATGACAGAGCCCAAATCCGACTTCCTGCGCGAGGCCAAGGCCCGCGGCTTCGTGCACCAGATCACCGACGAGGCCGCCCTCGATGCGCGGCTTGCGAGCGGCACGCCGCAGGTCGCCTATATCGGCTTCGACGCGACGGCCGACTCGCTGCACGCAGGCAGCCTCGTGCAGATCATGCTGCTGCGCCTGTTCCAGCGCACGGGCCATCGCCCGCTGGTGCTGATGGGCGGCGGCACCACCAAGATCGGCGATCCGTCGGGCAAAGACACCGCGCGCAAATTGCTGACCGAGGCGGACATCGCCGCCAACATCGTCGGCATAAGGCGCATCTTCGACAAGTTCCTCGTCTTCGGCGAAACCCAAGCGCTGTCGGCCGACAATGCCGAATGGCTCGACACGCTTGCGTACATCCCGCTGCTGCGCGACGTCGGCCGGCATTTTTCGGTCAACCGCATGCTGACGATGGACTCGGTCAAGACGCGGCTCGAGCGCGACCAGCCGCTGTCGTTCCTGGAATTCAACTACATGGTGCTGCAGAGCTACGACTTCGTCGAGCTTGCCAAGCGCTACGGCGTGGCCCTGCAAATGGGCGGCTCGGACCAGTGGGGCAACATCGTGATGGGCGCCGAGCTCGGCCGCCGCATGGCGGGCCTCGATCTGTTCGGCCTTACCACGCCGCTGCTGACGACCGCCTCGGGCGGCAAGATGGGCAAGACCGCCGACGGGGCGGTGTGGCTCAACAAAGAGCGCCTGTCGCCGTTCCAATATTACCAATACTGGCGCAACACCGAAGACGCCGACGTGACGCGCTTCCTGAAGCTATTCACCGACCTGCCGCTATCGGAAATCGCGAAACTCGAAAAGCTTGCCGGTGCGGAGATCAACGAAGCCAAAAAGATCCTGGCCTTCGAAGCGACGAAACTCTGCCACGGCGGCGACGCGGCCACCCAAGCGGCCGAGACCGCACGCCAAACCTTCGAACAAGGTGGCTCAAGCGAAGGCCTGCCGACGGTCGCGGTCCCGCAAGCCGAACTCGCGGCGGGAATCCCGATCTTGGACCTATTGGTGCGCGCGAACCTCGCAACGTCGAAAAGCGAAGCCCGCCGCCTCGTGCAAGGCAAGGGTGCCAAACTCAACGACGCGATCGTCGAAGACGACACGCTGCGCGTGACGGCAGACGCGCTGTCGCAAGACGGCACGCTCAAACTGACGGCCGGCAAGAAGCGGCATGCGTTGGTGAAGCTCGGCTGAGCCGCGCCTAGCGATCCTTGGCGTGCCAGAGCGTGAGATCACCGCCCAGCCAAGACTGGAACTGCGGGCGTCGGTCGCCCAATGCCGCCGCGAATTCGGGCCTAGCGAATTCGCCCGCGTAAATCTCGACCCATGCCATGTCGTAGAACCTGGAGAAAGGCTCCTGCGTTTTGCCCGTGCGCGCTTCGAACGCCGAGGGATCCACATAGGCATCGTGCGTCCGCTTGGCGAGGCGGTGGAACGGCCCGTCGGCGGCACCCGCCAGATCGACGCCGTTGGGCCGCGCCAGAAACGCCGCCAGCGCCAGCGGCCCCAGCGTGAAGCTGTGATAGTGCAACGCTTTCGCACCGCGCAGAACTTCGAGCGGCAAGAAGCCTTGCGCATCGACCTGGTCAAGCGTCAGGCGAATGCGCGAAATTCCCCAGTGCCAGGTCGCTTCGTCGCCGACGGCGAGCGCCAGCGCCATCGCGCAGATCCCAGCCCAGGTCGCGTGGTTGTTGAGCTGCATCGAAGGGGCAGGTCCACGCCCCGGCGGCTTGTCGTAGGTTTCGCGCAAGTGCGGCAGATAGCGCGCGAACCAGGTGCGCACGCGGTCTTGCGCGGCTTCGCTGTATTCTTCAGCAGAAACGATCTTTAGATGTGCTAACGCCAGCGCACAGAACATCCATTTGCGCTCAAACCCGCCTTGGATATTGACCTGGCCGAGGGTCGAATCCGCCTGAGCCATCGCATCGAGAATCGCGACTGCACAAGACGCGTGACGCGCGTCGGCAGGCACGCTTTGCGCCCAGCGGTCCGCGCTCGACGTTAAGTTGCGACTGATCGCCTCGATCGGCCGCACCAGCGCGTTGCGCGCTTCCAGCCGGTCGCGGTCGATCCGGCTGTAGATCGGCGGATCGGCATAGAAATCGGGCACCACGAGATCGCGCGCCGGCGGCGACATCGCTGGGCATTGCGCGTTGGCGGGTCCCGGTTTGCCCTTGCGCGCGCGTAGCGCTGCGACCTCGTAAGGATTGGCAAAACGGGTCGGCACTAGGGCAAGACCAACGGGTACGGCAAGCGACGGGACCGCAAGCATCGTGGCGGACGCGGTCAACAAGGTACGGCGGGAAAAAAGTTTCATCCGCGCAAGGCTAAGCGGCGAACCGCACGCATGCAAGCGACCGCAAACGGCCGCATTACAGCACGTTATGTCGCAATTCTTCGCATTCGCATGCCGCCTCTTTAGGCTGCGGGATCGCAAATGATGCAGCTGATTTACGCCGCGTTGGAAGCCACCGTCCGAACCGGCAAACGCGCAATAGCGCGCCCCGCCTTTTTCGCCGCAAGGCTGATCTCATACGCCCGCTGCAGATTGAGCCAGAACTGCGGACCGGTGCCGAACCAATGGCCGAGCCGCAACGCCGTGTCCCCTGTCACGGCGCGCGTGCCCGCAATGATCTGGCTCACACGATTGAGCGGGCACTGCGATCTGGCGCGCCAGCGCCGTCGGCGAAACGCCCATCGCTTCCAACTCCTCCTTGAGAACTTCGCCCGGATATACGGCGCGCATCAACATCGTCTCGTCCTCGCTCCTCAACGGTTGCACGCGGTCCCAACATTGTCGGGGCGTGCAGATTTCCCAATACGACGATCCATCACAGCCGTCAGAGCATTTTTCTTTTATAACCTAGATATGCTATATTACCTTTATGAAGATTGCTCGATTCAATCAGCTGGAGACTTCAAATTCGGGGCGCAAATGTAGCGTCCACCAAATCCCGTGCGATTCGTCTTCTGAATTATTATTTATCAATTACTTGGCTAAAAAAATGTCGCGCGTATGTCGCGTCTATGTCGCGCAAGTGGCGCATGGATGCCGCGTCAATGTCGCGCAGATGTCGCTTGGAACTTTCAAGCAACGTACCAGGGTCGATGGCGCCAAACAGGTGTCAGCGCACGTTTTCGTTGGTGATGTAGGGATCGACCGGCGGGCCGTCGGTGGGGCCGTTGGCGGAACCGCTGCCGGGGCCGCCCGAGAACACGCCGAACAGGCGGCGCAGGAAGCCGGGCGTGAGGGTCGAGAGCGGATTGATGCTCGTCTGCACGTCGGCCATCGCCCCCGAGGCACGGTAGTTGGCCGCGAACACGCCCGAGCCGCGCTCGCCCACCAAAAGCTGGCCGATCAGCGGAATGTTGCCGAGGATCGAGTTGACCGCATAGGCGGGCACCAACGTGCCTTCGAGGTCCATCGTGTCGGCTGCCAGATCGACCTGGCCGCGCGCGGTGATGCCGAGTGCGGCCCCATGCATGCGGCCGTCCTTGATCTCGATCTTGGGATCGGCCCAGGCAATGTCGGCATCCAGGCGCCGGAAGCCAATTCCTTCGCCGCGCAGAGAGTCGAGCACGCCCGTGAGCAAAGCCACCGACAGGAGCCGCGCGAAACCCGGCGCATTGACGACGCGGAATTCCTCGATCGCGATCTTGCCCACGATCGCGCGGTCGGCGCGGGCCGGGTCCTCTTTGCCGTCGATGCGCAGCGTGCCGCCGACGACGTTGGGCGTGATGTCGAGGGCCGCCAGCAAGGCGCCGGCATCGTCGGCGGCGGCTTTCAGCGTCAAAAGCCCGTCCGCACCGGGCACGATCGAGACGACCAGATCGCTGTTCGCCACCGCCCGCACGCGCGCCGGCGTTTTGGCGGTGATCTCGAGCTGCAGCCACCGCAGGTCGTCGCGATGGCCGTGCAGCGAAAAGCCGAACAGATCGCGCCCCTCGCCCAGAGACACGCGCGCAATGTCGAGGCCCAAGCGCAGCCCCGGTCGGCCGGGGACCGGCGGCGTCTTGTCGGCCAAAAAGGGCTGGGCATCGAAGAAGGCACCCTTGCCTTCGAACGCATTGGTCGTGAGGCCGCCCGCGCGCGCGGGCGCCTCGCGCTTGATCGCGGCCGTATCGAGATCGATGCGGCCCGCCAGCAGCAGGCGCTGCAGGTCGGCGGCTTTGAACGTGCGGCCGTCCGGTTCGAACTCGATGCGGCCCTTGGCGGCAAGCCCCTCGCCCGCCAGATCGAGCCGTTCGATCGTGCGCAGAACGTCGCGCTCGAGGCGCAGATTCATCGCAAGCTTGGTGCCGGATGTGGGCGGCCGCGACCAGTCGATTTCGGGGACGGTGAAATCGACGCCCGCCAGATCGAGCTCGAGGCCGATGTCGCGCTTGCCGTCGCGAAACGCTCGCGTGGTCATCGCAAGGCCGACGGGGCCGACCGCATAAGGTGCGAAATCGAAGCCGAGCCGGTTGACGGTGCGGGTGGAGACGGCAGCCGCCCGCGCGGTCGCGGTTTCGACCGGGCCGTTGGTCGCTTCGAACTCGCGGCGATAGACGATCTCGGCATCGGCCCCGGCAAGCCGCACAGGCCCGCGAATATCGAGGCCCTTGGCATCGACGCGGAAGGTGAGCGTGCCGTTTTCGATGTCGTTGCCGAGGATCGCGTTGCGCTGCGTGAAATTGGCGACCCGGCCGCTCGCCACGACCGCGATGTCGTCGAGCTTCAAGGCCGCCAGCAACGGGAAGCGCGCGACGATGCGCATGTCGGCGGCCCCGCCGAAACTTTCGGGCTGCTCGCCGATGCGCTTCAAGAAACCGAGCGGCGCACGGTCGACGAGCTGCAGGGCTTCGAGTGCGGGGCCGACAACCGGCACCTCGATCGCCGCATATTGCAAGGCTTGGTCGAGGCCGGTCAGCGTCATGCTGCCGTTGCCCACCTGCAGGGCGCCGATGGCACCGCCGCTCGTGCGCATCTCGAGGCGCTTGGCGTCCATCGTGGCCCTGCCGGCCACGCCGCGCACCGGCGGCAGCCCGTCGATGAACGTCACGGCCGCCCCTTCGACCGAAAACTCGAAGCGCAGTTTCTCGACGGCGGCTTTGTTCCAGTCGGCAGTGGGCCCGCGCAAGGAAAGCTCGGCCTTGGCCGAGGGGATGCGCCCGCCCGCGATGTTTTCGGCGATCCAGGTTCGCGCATTGGGGCTCGCAAAAAGCGGCCACAGGCGTTTGAGTTCGTCGGTCGTGAGCCCTGCGATATCGACCTTGGCGTCGAGCTGGGCACGCTGGAACGGCGACGGGATTTCGGCGGTCGCGTGGATCTCGGTCGCCCCGACGCGCAGCACGAGATCGTCGAGATCGATGCGGGAGAGATCGCCCGCCAACGTCGCCCGCAAACCCACCCGGTCGAGCGTCACGGCTTGCGCGAACCAGCTGCGGTCGCGCAGCTGCAGCCCGTCGGCGTCGAGGGCGAGCGAAACGGGGCCGAGCGTGCCGTCGAGCGTCAGCGTCGATCGCAGATCGAGCCGGGCGGTGGCGTCGATGTTGCGCAAGGCAGCCAGGCGCGGATCGAGGTCGGCCAAGGCCGCCACATTGATCGCACCGGCCGCAACCGAAAACGCGATCGCAGAATCGGCAACGCGGTAGAGCGCGTCGACGTCGAAGCGCAGCCGTTGCGCCCCCAGCACGGCGGGCAAGGTGGCCTGCAAGCCGATGCCGCCGCCGTAGCGGCGCAGGGCCAGATTGGCGCCTTCGACGCCGAAGCGCAGGCCGCTTGCCGCATCGTCGATCGCGATCGTGGTGTCGGCGAAAACCGCTTCGGCAAGCAGGCCAAGCGGCCGATTCGTATCGGCAGGGGCCGCAAGTTCGGCGATCAAAAAGGTCACGAAGCGGCTGCCGCCTTCGGGCGGTACGGCCTCGCCGCCTGCTTCATTGGCATCGGCGGCGGGCGGCGCATCCTTCAGCTGCAGCTGGCCATCGGCGGTGCGGACGAGATTCAAACGCAGGCCCTGCAAGCGCAAAGCTTCGGGCTGGATCTCGCCGTGCAGCAGCCGGTTGATCGACAGCGACAGCCACGCCTCGGGGATGTGCACGATCTCGGCGCCGTCGCTTGCCAGCACGCGCGTATCCAAGACGCGCAGTTGGATCGAGCGGCTGCTGGCCGACCAGTCGAGCGAGGTGTCGCCCACGTCGATCGACATGCCGCTGGTGCTGTCCTGCAGGGCCGCTTCCAGCAAGGGTGTGACGAACGGCACCGTGATCGGCCCCACCGACAGGCGCCACAGCAGCACGCCGGTCGCGATCAGCAGCAAGGCCGCAAGCGTGCCGACCAGTTCGAGGAACAGGCGGATCGGGTGGCTCATGGTGCGGCTTGACCCCACGACAGACGTCGGGCCAACGTATCGCCGGGCGCAAGACTGGCTTTGCGCCGCCACAGATCAGAACGGATTCGCCGCATGGCGTCAGTGTACCCCGGATTTGCGGCAGCGAAATGGCCGCTTGCATCCGATGCGGAAGCCGCCGCCCGCGCCTTCGAGCGCTGGCCGGAAGCCTTGGACGAAATCGCCGACAAAACCGCCAAGCGCGCGGCCCTGGCCCTCGCCGCCAAGCCGCCCGGCCGCACGGCTTTTTCGGCGTTGTTCGGCAACTCGCCGCATCTGGCCGGGCTCGTGCTCGGCGATCCGGAATTCGCCCTCCGGCTGTTTGCCAAAGGCCCCGACGTCGCCTTCGCCGCCGCCTGCGATCTTGTCCGCCGGGATTTCGCCGATGCGGGCGATATGGTCGTCCTCATGGCGGGCTTGCGCCAGTTCAAGAAGCAGGCCGCCTTGGCGATCGCGGCGGCCGACATTGCGGGCGTGTGGCCCCTGGCCAAGATCACGGCCGCGATTTCGACCGTCGCCGACACGGCATTGCGTTTGGCCTGCCGCTTCCTGTTGCGCGAAGCGGCCCGTCGCGACGGGCTTGTGTTGCCCGATCCGGCGGATCCGGAAAGCGGCAGCGGCCTTGTGGTGCTGGCGATGGGCAAGCTCGGGGCGGGCGAGCTCAACTACTCGTCCGACATCGATCTCATCCTGCTTTACGACGCCGAACGCGCCAAAGGCCCGGACCCGGACGAGCTGCAGGCCGTGTTCGTGCGGCTCGCGCGCAATCTTGTGAAGATCATGGAGGCGCGCACCGCCGACGGCTACGTGTTCCGCACCGATCTGCGGCTGCGCCCGGATCCGGCGGCAACCCCGCTCGCCCTTTCGACCTTGGCGGCCGAAACCTACTACGAGAGCATCGGCCTCAACTGGGAGCGGGCGGCAATGATCAAAGCCCGCGTGGCGGCCGGCGATGCCGTTGCCGGGGCTCGCTTCCTCGCCGCGATCCGGCCCTTCGTGTGGCGCAAGCATCTCGACTTCGCGGCCCTTGCCGACATCCACCAGATCAAGCGCCAGATCCAGGCCTATCGCGGCGGCGAAACCGTGGCCCTGCACGGCCACGACATCAAGACCGGCCGCGGCGGCATTCGCGAGATCGAGTTTTTCGCCCAGACCCAACAGCTCGTGTGGGGCGGACGCGATCCGGCGTTTCGCGTGCCCGCCACAGTACCCGCACTCGAAGCGCTCGCCGCATCGGGGCGCATCCCGCCCGCGGTTCGCGACGAGATGACGGAATGCTACGTCTTCCTGCGCACGCTCGAACATCGCCTGCAGATGCTCGACGACGAGCAGACGCAGAAGCTGCCGACGACCGACGCCGAATGGCGGCGGCTGTCGATCTTCATGGGGTTTGCCGACGAGGCGGCGTTTGCCGACAGGCTCAAGCGCACGCTCGACAGCGTTGCCGTCGCCTATTCGAACCTGTTCGAAGAGCCCGACGCGGCGGCCGCAAGCGATGCGGCCCCAAGCCTCATGTTCGGCGGCCCTGAGGACGATCCGGCCACACTTGCGGCGCTCGAAGCGCTCGGCTATCGCGAGGGTGCGAAGATCGCCAACGCAGTGCGCGGCTGGCATGCCGGGCGCTATCGCTGCACGCGCACGCCGCGCGCACGCGATCTGCTGGTCGAACTAGCCCCCCGTATGGTCGAAGCCTTCGCGCGCACGCCGCAGCCCGATGCGGGCTTCGTCCGGTTCGACCGCTTCCTCGAAAAACTGCCGGCGGGCGTGCAGCTCTTCTCGCTTTTCCAGGCCAATCCGTCGCTGATCGATCTTGCGGCCGAGATCATGGGGACGGCACCGCGCCTTGCCGAGGCCGTCGCCACCCACGTGCATCTGCTCGATGCGGTTTTGAGCCCCGGCTTCTTTTCGCCGCCGCCCGGCAAGGCCGCGCTGGCCGCGAGCCTGGCGGCAGCCAACGCCCAAGCCCGCGACTTCCAGGACCGGCTCGACATTGCGCGCCGCTGGCAGCACGAGTTGCAGTTCCAGATCTGCGTTCAGCTGCTCAAGCGCACACTCGACGCCGAGGCCGCCGGTGCGGCCTTGAGCGATCTTGCCGACTGCACGCTCGCAAGCCTGCTCGCCGACTGCGCGGCGGAATTCGCACGTCTGCATGGCCGCCTCAAAGGGGCAAGCTTCGTAGTCCTCGGCTTGGGCAAACTCGGCGGCCGCGCGTTGACGGCGACGTCGGACCTCGATCTCGTTCTCGTCTATTCGCATCCGGCCAAACTCGAAGAATCCGACGGCGTCAAACCGCTGTCGCCGTCCCATTATTTCGCACGGCTCGCAAGCCGGTTTGTTTCGGCCCTCAGCGTGGCGACGGCCGAGGGTGCCCTCTACGAAATCGATTTGCGCCTGCGCCCGCAAGGGGCCAAGGGGCCGCTAGCCTCCGAGATCGGCGGCTTCTCCGACTACGTCGCGGGCGAAGCCTGGACCTGGGAGCATATGGCGCTCACGCGCGCGCGCTTCGTGTGCGGCGATGCGGGGCTCGGCGCGCGCGCCCTTGGCGCCATCGCTGCGGCGCGCAACCGCAAGACGGCACCGGCTAAACTCGCCGCCGAAATCGCCGACATGCGCCTGCGCATGGCGGGCGAACGGCGGGCCGAGACGGTTTGGCAGATCAAGGATTGGCGCGGCGGCCTCGTCGATGTCGAGTTTCTGGTCCAGCATGCGCTGCTCGCCGGTGCCGCCAAAGCACCCGACGCGGTCGACCCGCATCTGCCGACCGCGATCGCCAATCTCAAACGCAAAAAACTGCTGGCGGCCGCCGACGCCGATCTGCTGCACGCGGCCCAAACACTCTATGCCGAAATCCAAGCCGTGCTGCGCCTCACGCTCGACGACGATCTCGACGTGGCGAACGCCCCGGCCGCCCTCAAGACGCTGCTCGCGAAGGCCGCAGGCACGGTTGACTTTTCCGCGTTGGAAGCCAAGCTGTCTCGAACCACCCAAGACGTGCGCGCCTTGCTCGCCAAGCGTCTTCCGGGTGCTGTTTGATATTCTCGAGGAGTCCGCCATGGCCGCAAAGAAAAAGACCGCCGCGAAAAAAGCCGCCCCCGCCGCCGAAGCACCGGCGCGCGGCCCCAAGGTCGGGAGCAAGGCGCCCGCCTTCGCGATGCCGGTCGTGGGCGGCGGCGATGTGTCGCTCGCCAAGCTCAAAGGCAAAACGGTCGTGCTCTATTTCTACCCGAAAGACGACACGCCCGGCTGCACCAAGCAAGCTTGCGGCTTCAACGACATGCTGATGCAGTTCAAGAAGCTCGACGCCGAAATCGTCGGCGTCTCGCGCGATGCGATGAAGAGCCACGACAAATTCGCGGTCAAATACGGCCTCAAATTCCATCTCGCCTCCGACGAGGACGGCAAGACCTCGACCGCCTACGACACCTGGGTCGAGAAGAGCATGTACGGCCGCAAATACATGGGCATGGAACGCTCGACCTATCTGATCGACAAGACCGGCACGATCCGCAACGTGTGGCGCCCGGTCTCGGTCACCGGCCACGTTGAAGAGGTGCTGGCAGCGGTCAAAGCGCTCTAGAGTCTAGAACTCGAGCGTATAGACCGCCTGTGCGCCGAAGCTGTGCGTGGTCGCCTGCCGTGTCACGTCGCCGAAGGCAGGGACCGCGCGCGTCTTGCGGTAGCCCACACCTAGGGTCAGATCCTCAAGCACCTTGTAGAGCAGATTGGCGGCAAGCTGCCGGTCTTCCTGGTTGAAGAACGTGCCGGCCGCGGCTGAGCTGTTCGCGTCGTCGAACCGGCGCGTCATGCGGCTCGCGACGAAGGTGAAATCCTGCCAAGTGAAGATCGCCGCCGTCGTAAGATACGTGCGATCCTTGAACTGATTGCCCAAGCTCGGATCGGCGTTGAACACGTCCGTGAAACGCGCCCACTCGACGAAGGGGGTCACGACCACGTCGAGCGGTAGGCCGATCTCGTAGCGCGCCCCTGCGACATAGCCGTGCGAGTCGCGGCTGGCGACCGGGCCGTTGCCGGCATCAAGCGTCAAAGGCTGGCGGGTGCCGGCCCGCAGATAGCGATAGCCCGCCCCAACCATGAGCCCTTCGAGATTGGCGGGATCGGCAAGCTCGTACTGGACGGCGAGCGATTGGGGCGCATTCGTGTTGCCGGGGCCGCCATAGACGAGGCGGTTCTGGCCCAGGCGCTGCGTCGTCGACAGCGGGCCTTGGCCGGGACCGTAGGCCGGATTGTTGAACGCCGCCCGCGACAGGAACGAATTGTCGAAGAAGAAAGCGGCGACGTCGACCTTGTGCTTGCCGTAGGCAGCAAGATCGAGCGCGTAGCCGCCGCCCGCACCGATCGCCTCTTTCATCTGGTAGTCTTTGGCGAATTCGTTGGCGTAGAAGCCGGGCAGCTTGGCGTCGTCCCAGCCCATCCCAAAGGCGGGATTGAATTTCCCGGCATAGAGCCTTGCGGCATCGAGATCGAGATTGGCCGAAAGATTCTCGATATACATGCCGTGGCCGCCGAAGGTGCGGCTCTCGGTCGGAAACTTGATCCGCTCCCAATGCAGTTTGGTCTGCACGAAGAAGTTCCGGTTGAAAAACAGCTTCGCGACCGCCTCGGCCTCGCCGTAGGTGTCGGTCAAGACCGAACGCGCGTTGCTGGAGCGATAGTTGCGATCAACGCCCAACTTGAGCGTGACGTCGGCATCGACATGCGCCCCCTCGCCATGCGCGTGCTGGGCAAAAGCAGGCGACGCGGCGGCCAGAAGGCCCCCAACACAAACAGCAACGGCAAGGACACTCGAACGCATGGGCGGCTCGATTTGTTATACTATAACATAGTGGCCACAAGCCGAAGCCGTCGTCAACCGGCCTAATTCAGATCCTCGACTGGGGCCGTTCCGCCTTTGAGGCGCGAGGCGAGCGAGGCCTCGAGGAAACGGTCGATGTCGCCGTTCAACACGCCTTGCGTGTCCGACGTCTCCTCGCCCGTGCGCAAATCCTTGACCATCTGGTAGGGCTGCAGCACGTAGGAGCGGATCTGGTGGCCCCAGCCGATGTCGCTTTTGGCCTCGTGCGTGGCGAGGGCGGCAGCTTCGCGTTTGCGCAGTTCAGCCTCGTAGAGGCGGGCCCGCAACATCTTCCAAGCACGGTCGCGGTTCTTGTGCTGCGAACGCTCGGTCTGGCAGGCGACGACCGTGTTGGTCGGGATGTGCGTCAAGCGGACCGCACTCTCGGTCTTGTTGACGTGCTGGCCGCCGGCCCCCGACGAGCGATAGACGTCGATGCGCACGTCGGCTTCGTTGATGTCGATCTCGATGTCGTCTTCGATGGCCGGGAACACCCAGGCCGAGGCGAAACTCGTCTGCCGACGGGCGTTCGAATCGTAAGGCGAGATGCGCACGAGCCGGTGCACGCCCGATTCCGTCTTGAGCCAGCCATAGGCGTTCTCGCCCGAGATGCGTAACGTGGCCGACTTGATGCCGGCTTCTTCGCCGGGGCTTTCTTCGAGATACTCGGTCTTGAAGCCGCGCTTTTCGGCCCAGCGCAGATACATGCGCACGAGCATCTCGCCCCAATCCTGCGCCTCGGTGCCGCCGGCCCCGGCATGGATTTCGACGAAGGCGTCGTTGCCGTCCGCCTCGCCCGACAGCAGCGCTTGCAGGCCGCGCTGTTCGGCCTCTTTCTTCAGCGCAACGAGCTGGTTTTCGGCGTCGGCCACCACGCCTGAATCGTTCTCGGCCTCGGCCAATTCGATCAAGCCCACCGCATCGTCGAGCTTGGCTGTCATGTCTTTGACGGCCCCCACGGCCGCTTCAAGCTGCTTGCGCTCGCGCAAGAGGGCCTGGGCTTTTCGGGGGCTGTTCCACAGTGTGGGGTCTTCGGCGAGCGCGTTGAGCTCGTCGAGGCGTTTTAGGGCGCGATCCCAGTCAAAGAAACCTCCGCAGCAAAGTCAGCGACTGCTGGATTTCTTCGGCGACGGCGGCGATTTCGGCACGCATGTGGGAAACTCCATTCGAACAGGCTTTAGCGAGAAGCACTTGGGGCTATACGAACTCGCCGGATTCTTTGCAAGCTCGGCGACTTCGTGCTTCCCTTGCGACAAAGCCGATCCAAGCCGGAGGAACCGCCCGATGAATCTTGCCGCCAAACTCGCCGCCCGTGCGGCCGCAGGCAAACCCGTGACCGTCGGGCTTATCGGGGCCGGCAAATTCGGCACGATGTTTCTGGCCCAGGCCCGCAAAACGGTCGGTCTCCATATTGTGGGCATTGCCGATTTGTCGCCGCCGCGCGCGCGTGCGGCCCTTGCGAGCTGCGGCTGGGCGGAAGAGCGGACGGCCGCAACTTCGCTCGGCCAAGCGATCGACAAGGGCACGACGTTCGTCACCGACAATGCCGATGCCGTGATCGACCATCCCGGCATCGAAGTGATTGTCGAGGCGACCGGCGATCCACGTGCAGGCATTCGCTTTTGCTTGAACGCGATCGCGGCGGGCAAACACATCGTGATGGTCAATGTCGAAGCCGACGTCGTCGCGGGCCCGCTCCTCGCCGCCAAGGCGCGCGCGCAAGGCGTGGTCTATTCGCTGGCCTACGGCGACCAACCCGCCCTCATCTGCGAACAGGTCGATTGGGCGCGGGCCTGCGGCTTCGAGGTCGTGTCGGCCGGCAAAGGTACGCGCTACCATCCCGACTTTCACCGCTCGACGCCCGACACGGTGTGGGCGAATTTCGGTTTTTCCGACGAGATGGCCCGCAAAGGCGGCATGAACCCGAAGATGTTCAACAGCTTCATCGACGGCTCGAAATCCGGCATCGAGATGACGGCCGTGTCGAACGCGACGGGCCTGCTTGCCCAAGATGACGGTCTCGCCTTCCCGCCCGTCCCCGCCCCGGACCTTGCCAAAATCTGCAAGCCCAAAGCCAAAGGCGGCGTGCTCGACAAAGCCGGCACGGTCGAAGTCGTCTCCTCGCTCTATCGCGACAAGACGCCCGTACCCAACCATCTGCAATGGGGCACTTACGTGGTCGTCGCCGCCGACCACGAGTACGTCCGCCGCTGTGCGGCCGAATATTGCATGCTGCCCGACGAAACCTGCGAGCATATGGCGCTCTACCGGCCGATCCACATGATCGGCCTCGAGATCGGCATCTCTGTCGCAAGTGCCGCACTCCGCAACGAACCGACCGGTGCCCCGCTTGCCTTCCATTCGGACGTCGCCGCGACGGCCAAACGCCCGCTCAAAGCCGGCGAAGTGCTGGACGGCGAAGGCGGCTATTGCGTGTGGGGCAAACAAGTGCCCGCCACGCGCTCGCTCGAGAAGGGCTTTCTCCCGCTCGGCCTCGCAAGCCACGTCACGCTGAAACGCGACATCGCCGAGGGCGAGCAGATCGGCTGGGCCGACGTGGTCTACGATGCGACCGACCATGCGGTCAAAATCCGCCGCGAGATGGAAGCGGCGTTTGCCCGGCCCAACAGCAAAGCGGCCGAGTAAGCCCGCGCGGCGCAACATCTGCGCGACATAGACGCGACACAAGCGCGACATCCACGCGACCTAGACGCAACCTTTTTGGCCGTCTTACGCGACATTTTTCTGAAGACACGTCTCTAAGCGCTTGATTTTCCGAGACCCGAAGATCGGGCAATGCGACAGTCGCACTGAAAAAATTGCGACGCGTCCGTGCTGCCCAAACTCCTCATTCACAATTTCAAACAGCACCGCTGGAACGTGTTTCCAACTTGCGAATACACTACAAGAAGAAAATGAACAAAACAAGAATATTCGAGCGTGCTTTTGCACCAAGGCAGGACGGGCGCTTGCACGTGGTATTACTGGGTAATACTTTTGATTATTGCGTTTTCCCGAGAGAATGCCCATGACCGTAAAATCTTCGATTTCGCTGACCGACGATCAGCATTCCTTCGCCAAGCACCTTGTCGAAGCCGGTCGCTTTCAGAGCGTGAGTGCGGTTCTGCAGCAGGGCGTCGAGCTTCTGCGCCGGCAGATGGAAGCCGACGACATGGAGCGGGCCGCCCTCGCCGAACTGCTGGCCCGACGCCGTGCGGGCAAATTCGTTTCCGGCAAAAAAATGGACGAAAATCTGTCCCGACTTGTCGCCAGAAAGCGTCGGGAACATGGCGTTCAAGATTGAGTTTTCGGCCGACGGCGCGCGCGATTTCGAGGCGATCTTCGACCATCTTTTCGCAAGCTATGTCGGGTTCGGCGAAAGCGCCGAACAAGCTTTGGATCACGCAGCTCTGCGGATTGCGGCGATCCGACACGCGGCCGCCACGCTCGCCGCATCGCCGATGCGCGGCACGCTTCGCGACGACGTTCTACCGGGTGTGCGGCATATCACCATCGATCGCGCCATCTACTGGTTCGACGTCGATCCAGCAGCCAAGCGCATTCGGATACTGGCGATCTTCTTCGGCGGCCAGGACCTTGTTCGCCGTATGCTCGTTCGCCTGTTGCGCGACGACGAAGCGGTCAAATAAAGCGATCCTCGATGTGGGTGCGCCGTCGGGAGAGATGCCCCCGGCGCCTCACGCCTTCGGCTTCAGCGAGAACATCGCAAGTGCGCCGTCTTCGCCCCCGCCGGCGGCGTGCCAGCCGTCGCTCGAGAACGCAAGATTGCGGATCGGTTTTGCGGTCTCGCTCGGCTGGCGCAAGGTGAGTTCGCGTTTGCCGTCGAGATCGCCGAGGCGAATCGCTCCGTTTTCGTAGCCGCCCAACAGGAAGGGCGCGTCGGGGTGCACGGCAATGCCCGTCATCGTCGCCCCGTCGCCGAAACCGAATTCGAGCGGCGGCTGGCCTTCCGGGCCCTTGCCCGAAAAGTCCCACGCCACGAAGCAATCGGCCGCATCCGACAAGAGCCAGCGCGCATTCGCCGTGAACACGAGCTGGCGCACTTTCACGCGGTAGCCCGCCATCTGCATGTCCTGGCCCGTCGACAGGCGCCAGACATGAATCGCGTTGTCCTGCGTCGTTGTCGCCAAGAATTTTCCATTCGGCGCATAGCGCACCTGGATGTGGCTGCCCTTCCAAACGAGCGTGCGCGGTTTTTCGTCCGGGCGCTTGCACTGCCAAATCGACACGCCGTTGTAGTGGGCTGCCACGAGGCGGCTGCCGTCGGGGCTGAAATCGAGCGCCGCCACCGTACTCGGATGCGGGCCCAGGATCGCAGGCGCCGAAGCACCCGGCATCCACAGATGCACTTCTTTGCCGGCAACGGCGGCAAAGGCACCCGATTTGTGCGCCGCCAGCACTTCGATCCAGCGGCCTTTGACTTGGCCGATCTCCTGCGTGGCACCGTCGCGCGCCGTGCGCACGATGCGCCCGTCGTCGCCGCCGCTCAAAAACGAATCGCCGTCCGGGTGGGCCGCGAACGACAGGATCGCCCCCTTGTGCGGCTGGGCGGTCGCATCGCTTTCCTGCATCACGCCGATCAGGCGCACGGCCCCGGCTCCGGTAGCGGCGGCCAGGATCTCGCCGTCGCGCGTGAAGGCAACGCCACTTACGTAAGCGCCCAGCGTGAATTCGCGCAGCGGCGGCAGCTCGTTTTTGGGCTCGGTCATAGGCAGCGTTCCGGTTCTTCGGCTAGATTGGGGCTGTCCTGTTTAGCGATCCCGCCGGTTCGAGGCCAGAGGCGACATTGAGCACCCGCACACCCCGCCCTGCCGCCATCGCCGTTCTCGAACATGCCGGCAAATTCCTGCTCGTGCGCCGCGCCAACCCGCCCGATCCGGGGCGCTGGGGCTTCCCCGGCGGCAAGATCGAATGGGGCGAGACGGCAGCCCAAGCCGCGGTGCGCGAACTTGCCGAGGAAACCGGTATTGTGGCCGCGGCCGTCCGCGCCTTCGATTGCGTGGACGTGATCAAGCCCGACAGCCAGGACGCCCCCGGCCATCACTATGTGCTGGTGGCGGTCGCTTGCCGCTACGTGTCGGGCGAGGCCGTTGCGGCCGATGATGCGGCGGCAGCCAAATGGGTCTCTCTTTCGGAAATCGAAGCAAAATCAATGGATTTCCTGGATCAGGTTGCGCGCATCGCCCGCCGGTCGCGCGCCCTGGACGGGGACCTTGTTTAGCCCACAAGAAAAGCTTATAGTAAGAGTATGCAACTCGGCGTTTATGCTCAGACCTATGGGATCGGCCGTTCGGTAGCGCTGCAGGCGCAGATCGCCAATTCCCAGCAGCCAACGACCCCCACGCCGCAGCAGCAAGCGGTGCTGGCTTCGGCTGTCGCGGCCCAGCGCACGGCGCCGGCCCAGCAGACCCAAATCGCGTCCGCCCCGCAAGCCACGGGCCGCGTCGAAGCCGCCCGCGAGGCGCGCAGCGGTACGGATACCGCCGCCGCCAACGACACGACCGCCAACGCGCTCGAGGCGAATACGTCGCGTCTGGCCGTGCAGCCGCGCGGCTCGCGCGTCGATCTTTACACGTAAGATTCGCGCGCGAGCGCCGGACGCTAGCTCGCGCGCAGGCGCGAGACGAATTCCTCGACTTCGGCTTTGAGGCGGTCGGACTGGCTCGACACGGTCTGCGTGGCGGCGCCAAGCGATTGCACCGCAGTTCCCGTCGCCTCGGCCGCATCGGTCACGTGCACGATCGAACTCGAAACGACCTGCGAGCCGCGCGCGGCTTCCTGCACGTTGCGCGAAATCTCGGCCGTCGCGGCCCCCTGCTCCTCGACCGCCGTCGCGATTTCGGCTGCCGTGCCGTGGATCGCGCGGATTGCGTCGCCGATGGCGCGGATGTCGCCGACGGCCTGCTGCGTGGCCGACTGGATTTCGCCGATCTGACGCGAGATGTCTTCGGTCGCTTTGGCCGTCTGCGTGGCGAGATTCTTGACCTCCGAAGCGACGACGGCAAAACCCTTGCCGGCGTCGCCCGCGCGCGCGGCCTCGATCGTGGCGTTGAGGGCCAGAAGATTGGTCTGGCCCGCGATGTTGTTGATGAGTTTGACCACGTCGCCGATTTTGCCGGCCGCTTCGGCAAGCGTTGCAACCGTCGCGTTCGTCGCTTCGGCCTGGGTTACGGCAGCGCTCGCTGCGGCGGCACTGTCGCCCACGCGGCGCGCGATTTCGCGCGTCGAGGCCGAAAGCTCTTCTGTCGCCGCCGCGACCGTCTGCACGTTCTGCGTGGTTTCGCCGGCCGCGTTGGCGACGTCTTGCGCGCGCGACCGCGTGCCGTCGGCCGTGCGGTTGAGATCGGCGGCGGTACCCGACAGATCGTGCGCAGAACGCGCCAGACTGGCGATCACGTCGCGCACCGAACGGTCGAGTTCTTCGGCGAGGCCCGCGCGCTGGGCGCGGCGCTCCTCGGACGTGCGCGCTTCAAGTGCCGCACGCTCGGAAGCGATGCGCGCGTTTTCCTCCATGCGGTCGCGGAACACGGCCAACGCCGCTGCCATGCGCCCGACCTCGTCGCTGCGCCCAAGCCCCGGGATGGCGGCTTTGGAATTTCCGGACGAGATTTCCGCCATGGCGCTTTCCATTGCCACGAGCGGGCGGAACGAGACGCGCACGGCGATCCAGATCAGCAGGCCGGTCAGCGCCAGCGCCACCGCACCGGTCAGCGTTGCGAGCTCGACGATACGGTCGATCGCAGCGGTGAAATCCGCCTCAGGAATACCGACGAACAGGATGCCGATCGTCTTGCCCGACGCGTCTTTGATCGGATCGTAGGCCGTGAAATAGGGCTGGCCGAGAATGATATTGGGGCCGCGGAAGGCCCGGCCGTCGCGCAGCACCGTGTCGTAGACGGCGCCAGGTGCGAGCTTGGTGCCGATCGCGCGCGTGCCGTCGGGGCGCTGGATGTTCGTCGTAATGCGCAGATCGCCCAAGAAAACGGTTGCCACGCCGCCAACAGCCGCCTTGATGCGGTCGACGGCCGCCGTGTCGCCGTTCAGTGCCCGGTCGCCCAAGAGCAGGCGCTCACCATCGACCGAAAAGACGCTGCCAGCCCCTGCCCCGAGAAACTCCCACGCGACGCGCATGTTGGCGTCGAGCTGTTTGAGGCCTTGGCGATGCAGCTCGCGGTCGGCGTCGCGCATCGTCGCTGCCACCGTCGCGGCGAGTGCCACGGCCGCACACAAGATCGCCAGCATTGACAGGCGGGTGCCGATGGAAAGGCGCGCCAGCAGGCGCAGCGGATTGAAAGCGGCAGCGGAAAGTTTTTTCACAGCAGGCTCCAGGCGGGGGGCTTAAGATTGCCGACTCTGCATTTTGCAATGCAAAACGGGAACACGCGCCAATGTAAGCGCGCAAATATTAACAATCTGTAAAAGGTATTGCTCAGCCGCCCAGATTTTTGCGCAGGATCTCGGCCATGCGCTCCGGCGTGGTTTCGTGCGTGAAATGCGCGCGATAGGTGCCGTCGGGGCCCATCAGATACACAAGCGACGTGTGGTCGACGAGATATTCGCCGCCACCCGGCGGTGTGGCCTTGCGGTAGAACACGCGATAGGCCTTGGCCGCTTGCGCTACTTGGGCGGCACTGCCGGTGAGGCCCCACAGCCGCTCGTCGACGGCGGCCACATAGGCCGCCATCTGCTCGACCGTATCGCGCTCGGGATCGACGGTCACGAAAACCGGCTGCACGCGCGCGGCGAGCGGGCCGATCTGGTCGAGCGCTTCGGCCATCGCCACGAGGGCTGTCGGGCAGGCATCGGGGCAATAGGTGAAGCCGAAATAGATCAGCGCGAATTTGCCGCGCAGATCGGCTTGCGTGCGCGTGCGGCCGTTCTGGTCCACGAGTTCGAACGGGCCGCCGATCGACGCGGACGTGACTTGGGTCCCTATGTCGCTGGGTGCCCACAGATGAACGGCCCATGCAGCGCCGAGCCCCAGGATCAAACCCACAGCAAGCAGACGGATGGTTTTAAGCAGACGCGATGCGGGCATGGGCATTTGCGCTTTAGAGGAGCCCGCGCACGGCGGAAGCGACGGCGACCGTGCCCTCGCTTGCGTAGGCTTCGTGGTTGGCTTCGATGTCGGACAGGCGATAGAGATAATTGACCATGAGGCCCGCCGATTGTTTGAGGCCCTTGGCCGAACAGTCGGCACACCAGTTCAAACGTTCGACGCGCGCCCCGTTCGACAGATGGAAATGCGCCACGGGATCGAGCGCGTTGCCGTTGCTGCGCTTGGTTTCGAGCAGATACTGTGCGCAAGCACGCGACAAGGGGGCTTGGAGGGCGGCGCGCAAGGCGGGCTTGTCGATCCAGCTTGCGTCGGCGAGGGCGCGCTTCAACGTACCCTTGTTGGCCGATGCCGGTTTTTCGCCGGGCTCGGCCAAGGCTGCGGCCAGCGCCTTGCGCTCTTCGGCCAGCAGCAGGCGCGGCATGCCCTCGGCGATGCGCGCCTCGAGCCAACTACGGAAACCCGGAATCGGCGACAGAGTCGCGAAAGTTTTGAGATTTGGGAACTCGGCCTTCAGCGTTTCGACCACGCGCTTGATGAGGAAGCCGCCGAAGCTGATGCCGGCAAGGCCGCGCTGGGCGTTGGTGATCGAATAGAAGATCGCCGTGTCGGCGGCTTTGGGGTCGCCCAAGGGAGCTTTGTCGTCGAGCAGATCGTGCACGTTGCCCGCGAGCCCCTTCACCAGCGCCACCTCGACGAAGATCAACGGCTCGAGCGGCATGCGCGGATGGAAGAACGCAAAATAGCGCCGATCGCTGTCGAGGCGGTTTTTGAGATCGGCCCAGTCGCGCACGGCGTGCACGGCCTCGTAGGCGGCCAAGCGCTCGAGGAGGGCCGCCGGGCTCTCCCAGGTGATGCGCCGCAATTCGAGGAAACCCAGATCGAACCAGGCCGAAAACAGCTCGTGCAGATCGCTTGCAAGGGCGGCGAAGGCCGGATCTTCCTTGGCCCATTCGGTCAATTCGGCGCGTCGATCGACGAGGAATTTGACGCCCTCGCCCATCGCCGTGAAATGCGCGAGCAGGCGCGCGCGCGGCGGATCGAGGGCGGCGCGCAACGCGGCTTCGGCCTTGCGCACGGCTTTGGCCTCGCCGCTCTGCCAGGCTTTGAGCGCTTGGGCGGCCGCATCGGCGGCGGCCGCACGGTCGATGTCGAAGTCGCTCGCCAGCAGTTGCATGAAGCGTTTGCGGCCCGCGATCGACAGGCCGAGATAGGTCTGTCCCAATTCGGCCGCGCGCGCGCGGGCACTGGCTTCGCCGCCGCGCCCGACGAGACAATCGAGCAGGCGCGCGCGCAACAGCGGCAGATCGGCATCGACAAGATCGGGACTCGCGATGCGCGGGGCGCCGACGGCGGCCATCGCCCCGGTCGAGAGGCCGCGCCAAGCCTGTTTGAGGCGGGCGACAAAACGCTGCGGCGTGCGGACATCGGTCATGGGATGCAGTGTCGCTTGCCGGCTTGCGGCCTGCAAGTGGCGTTACGAAGACGACTTTAATTCAGGCGGCTTAATTCAGGCGGGTGGCCGGATCGGCCACGTCGGCGCGCAGGACGCGCTTGATCTCGTTCCAATCCTGCTCGGGCAGATCGGACAGAATCTCCTTGGCCGCACGCCAATCGCCGGCATCGTCGGAACCGACCGCGCGCGCAAGTGCGCGGCAGGCGACATGCTGGTCGCCCAAAACGGCCTCGGCAGCTTTGAGAAGCGGATGTTCCAAGCTTCGTCCTTCCCGATGCCCCTGCGCGTGCTGCGCAGGCTCGCTGTACAGGTGGGGCCGCGTGCAGTTGCACACAAGAGCGAATCTTCAAACGCCGTCAGATTCTGTCGGAAAATCGAAAGAAGCCGACGGTTTTGCGGTACCAAGATGCGTATGCGCCGCCAACTCAGCCAAGACGCGGGGCAGGCATGCAGCGAGGTCATCGGCAACGAGACCGAGGCCAGCGGTACGCGCACACGCGGCGTGCAAGAACACCGCAGCCGAAGCCGCTTCGAAACTCGGCATGCCTTGCGCCATGAGCCCGGCCACGAGGCCTGCAAGCACATCGCCGGCCCCGGCTGTCGCAAGAAACGGCGGCGCGGTGTCGCAGATGCTCGCACGCCCATCCGGATGCGCCACGACCGTGTCGGCTCCTTTCAGCAGCACGACCGCATTGGCGCGCTTGGCGGCCGCGCGCGCGCGCGCCAAACGGCTGCCGGCAAGATCGGGGAACAGCCGCTTGAACTCGCCGTCATGCGGCGTCAGCACGGCATCTTGTGCGAGACGCGCGAACAGGGCGGCCGGCGCTTCGGCGAACACGGTCAACGCATCGGCATCGAGCACGCATCTTTTGTCGGCCGCGAGAGCCGCTTCGACGCGTGCACGGCACGCCGCGTCGGCCCCGTTGCCGGGCCCGAGCAGCACGCAATTGCGCCGTCGATCGGCCAGCAGGCCCAAAAAATCGGCGGACGTGTCCATCGGCCGTACGATGAGGGCTGCGAAATCGGCGGCGTAGATCGGGATCGCGTGCGTCGGGCTTGCGAGCGTGACGAGCCCCGCCCCGACGCGTGCTGCCGCGCGTGCGGCGAGCCGCGCCGCCCCCGTCATCGCGCCGCCGCCGACGACGAGCACTTGGCCGCGCGTGTATTTGTTCGAATCAGCAGCCGGAACGGGAAATGCGCCAGCCCACAAAGCCGGGCTGTTGCGAAATGCTGTCGGCGCGATCGCGTCCAATATGCTTGCCGACATGCCGATATCGGCGACGATCGTTTCGCCGCACAAAGCACGGCCCGGATAAAGCAGGTGTCCGGGCTTGCGCCGGAAGAAGGTGACGGTGAGTGCCGCCGGTGCGGCGACGCCGAGCACTTCGCCCGTGTCGCCCGCAACCCCGCTCGGCACGTCGATGGCCACGATCTTGCGCCCCGCCAAAGCCGCAACGAGTTCGGCCGCACGCCCATCGAGCGGGCGCGACAGGCCCGCCCCGAACAGCGCATCGACGAACAAGCTCGCGCGCGCCAGTGCCGCAGGCTCGGCCGCTTCGGTCGGCCCGGTCCAGAGTGTTGCCATATGTTCGGCGTCGCTGCCGCCGCGCGGCGGCGACAATTCGGCCACATGCACGGGCCATCCCGCCGCCGCAAGATGGCGCGCCACCACATACCCGTCGCCGCCATTGTTGCCGGGCCCGCAAAGTACGAGCGTGTGCTGGCGCTTGAAGCGCGCTTCGATATGGCGTGCGACGGCCGCCCCCGCTGCTTCCATGAGCGCCGTCCCTGCAATGCCGGACGCGATCGCGGCGCGGTCGGCCGCCGCCATCTCGGCACAGGTCAAAAGCGCTTCGATTTCCGCCCCCTCAATTTCCATCGCCATCTCCGCAATGATGCCATATTGGACGGGCAATAGAGAGAGCGCATGTCGAAACGATCCCCCCTTGCTCGCCGCACGCTGCTGCAGGCGGCGGCCGCCTCGGCCCTGGTGCCGCACAAACTCGCCGCCCAGAGCGATGCGGTCGACGCCGCAATCGTGCTGGCGGTCGATTCCTCGTCGTCGGTCGATATGGACGAATTCTATCTGCAGATGGAGGGCTACGCGGCGGCCCTGCGCCATCCGTCGCTTGCCGAGGCGATCGGCAGCGGCAGGCTTGGCGCCGTCGCCCTCTATTTCTTCGAATTCGCCAACGCCAAAACCCATCTCGTCAATCTCGACTGGCGGCGCTTGGCCACAAGCGCCGATCTCGAGGCTTTCGCCAAAGAGCTCGAGGGTGCCCCGCGCCTTGTCGTGGGCGGTACCACCGCGATCGGCGACGCGATCGACTTTGCGCACGATGCGCTCGACGCATGCCCATTTGCGCCTGCGCGCCGCGTGATCGACGTGTCGGGCGACGGCGCTTCGAACGCGGGCCGCGACGTGCGCGCGGCGCGCGCCGACGCACTCGTCGCCGGCATTGCAATCAACGGCCTGCCGATCCTCAACGAGGAGCCGGACCTCGAAGCCTTCTACCGCGCGTTTGTAATCGGCGGCCCCGGCGCTTTCTGCATCCCCGCACGCGACTATCGCGACTTCCGCGAAGCGATCCGCGACAAGCTCGTGCGCGAGATCAAACTGGTTTCGTGATCGCAAAACGGAGCGTATGAGCGCCGGGGCGTCGCGCAAGTATTTCAAGCGTTCCATTACGTCGTACTGCTTCTATAATTTTCCGTCGTCATGCGAGTCTCAGGCAGCGGCGACGGAAAGAGGAGCCGCTTGCAGCCCCCGCCCTTCCCGCCTTCCGCCCCCCGGTCTTCCGCGCCGCGCCCGCTCGCCCCCCGCATGGCCCCCGTGCCGTTCGGGCCGGCCGCAATCCAGCCGGTCGCGGCCGCGAGCGACGGGCGGCGGACCTTCGGCTTTCTGGTGACGAGCGAAGCCGGGCGCACACGCCCCGCGATCGTCGGCATTGCGGGGGCCTTCCGCGAATCCTCGCTGCTGTTCCCGACCGTGCTTGCCCTGTGCGCCGAGTTCGACGTGCTGCTCGTCGATATGCCCGGCATGAACGGCACGAGCCCGGCCGTGTCGGCAAGCATCGAAGGCTTTGCCCGGCATGTCGTCGATCTCGTCGGTACCGAACTTGGCGGTCGCGACATAATGCTGCTCGGCGAATCCTATGGCGGCCCGGTCGCACTCGAAGCGGCGGCGATGCTGGGCACGGCTGCGGTGCGCGGCATCGCCCTCGTCGATCCGCCTTTGACCTATGCGGCCCAGCTGCGCGTACGCGCCTACATGCAAGCAGCCGGCTTGCCGCGCACGCCGTTCCTCGATTCCTACATCGACGGCAGCGGCATCGTGCGCGACGCCGATCCGGCTGCGTATCTCGACCGCCTGCGCGCGGCCGGCGCTTCCGCAAGCGTGCTGATCCTCGCGGGCGGGCGCTTCGACGACAATACGCTGGGCGCTCCCGCGGCATTGGTGTCGCCCGCCGACGAAGCCGAGATCGCGGCGTGCGCGCTCGGCGACCTGTTTTTCCTGCGTCTGCCGCAGGCGGGCCATCTCGTGCTGCAAGAAGCGCCCAATGCCGCGCACGAGGCGTTGCGCGATTTTTTCCGCGAACGCCTGGCGCCAAGCACGCCGCGCTTGGCGCCGGCGGCGGCGGCCTTCGCGAACGCACCGCACGATGCAGCACTGCGCCGCGACCTGCTGACCGCCTTGCGCGCCAAACCGAAGCACAGCCGCCGCAGCCAGCGCGATACGCTGCTGGCGATCCTGACGGCGACCCCCAACGACGGCGAGCTGCTCGCCGACATTTTGCGCGCACTCTACGACCTACCCGACACACACGGCCTTGCGGCGGTCGAAGAAGCGATGCGGCGCGCGAGCGACGCGCGCGCGATGCTGTGGGCCGGCATGCATGCCGTGACCACGCTGTTCCGCATCGGCGATGCGGACGCGGCCCTTGGCCTGTTGCGTACGCTGCGGTTCGAGGGCGACATGCCGCAGAGTGTCGCGTGCCAGATCCTCGCGCACGAACTCTACGCGATGGATGCCGACGATCGCAGCGTGGCCGCAGCCAAAGAAGCGAACTTGCGCAACATCCGCAAATTGCTTGCGGCCGATCCGACGCCGTCACTGCCAGCACTCGAATCGCCCGCGATCGCGTCCGCGCGTCCACGCATCGGCCTCGTCAGCGCGTTTTTCGGCCATCGCAACTATACCAGCCTGATGCTGCCTTTCCTGCGCGAACTGGCCCAAGGCCCGCTCGACGTAGCCTTGCTGTCGCTCGCCAGCCGCAATCTCGACCATGTGCGCGCCGTCTTGCCCGACAGCATCGCCGTGCGTGAACTCGCCGTGCTGCCGCCCGACGCCGCCGACCGGCCCGACATCTGGCGCCAAGCCAATGCGGCGTTGCGCGCGCAGAATCTCGATCTGCTGGTCGATCTCGACGAATCGCTCGCACCGCATTCGCCGGCCTGCGTCGTCGAGCGGCCCGCCCGCGTACAGGCGACGTGGTTCAACATGACAGGGCCGAGCCTCGACCCGTGTTTCGATGCGGCGATCGGCCCCGACACGCTCTATCCGCACGCGCTCGACGCGACGTTCGGCCGGCGGCTCGCGCGCCTGCCGGGCGATCTCTACGTGTTCGAGCCCGAGGCGTGGGCGGCGCAAGGCATTGCATATCCGGACGCAGGGAAGCCGCCCATGCTTGCAAACGGCTATCCAACCTTCGGGTCGCTGTCGAACGTCTACAAAATCAGCGATGCGTGCATCGCCCTGTGGGCGAAGGTGCTGCGCGCTGTCCCCAACGCGCGGCTCTATCTCGGCAACGAGATGGCGGCCGAGCCGCTCGCCGTCGCAAGGCTCCGCCGCCTGTTCGCGCGGGAAGGTATTGACCAAAGCCGCATCGACATTCGCTACCATTTCGGCTGGCCGGACTATCTCGCAGGATATCGGCGCATCGACATCGTGCTCGGCACCTGCCCGGTCGCGGGCGGCACGACGATGTTCGAGGCGCTGCATCTGGGCATGCCGGTGTTGAGCCCGGTCGGCCACACGAGCCTCGGGCGCATCGGCCTGTGGCTCGAAGCCGCAACCGGGCGTGCCGGCCTCGCACACGCCAGCGACGAAAGCTTCGTCGCCGAAGCCGTGCGGCTTGCCGCTGCACCGGACGAACTCGTGCGTCTTCGCCGCGAGGAGCCTGCGCGTCTGCGTGCGAAATCGGCAATCGATGCGGCGCGCATGGCGCGCGCCTTCGAGACGATCGTGCGCGATCTGGCTGCGTAATGTGGAAGCCTGAGGCGAACCTGGCTGTATGATTTCGAGTAGCGATGCACCCCAAGGATATTGACAGACGTGCACGTATTCGTTTGGGACATCAACCATCCGCACCAGGCCGAAGCGTTCGAGGCCGTCCGCCGATCCTTCGAACATCGACCCGGCAAGGCCGAGCCCCGATCCGGCGATACGGGACCCAGCGGTCCCGTCAATATGCGCAGCTACACGCGCGACGACGGCACCAAGGTCGATGCCCATTCGCGCAGTGCACCCGCCTTGCACGGGCGCTGACGTGCCGTCGCTTGGCGCTATTTGCGCCCGACAGCGCCGCGGAAATCGGCGTCGTCGATCTGGGCGTCGCGCAGATCGGCACCCGTAAGGTCGGTGTCGATGAATTTGGCGCCCCTGAGATCGGCGTCGCGGAAATCGGCGCGCTGGAACATCGATTCCGACAGATCGGCCTCGCCCAGCTTGGCGCCGCGCAGATCGACGCGCTGCAGCTGGGCGCCGCGCATGCGCGCGGGCCAGCGCCCTGTCGCGGTCGTCGGCAGCGGCATCGGCCCCAGATCGGCGTTCGAGAGGTCCGCACCGTTCAGGATGCAGCGGTCGAGTGTGGCCCCGCGCAGATCGGCATTGGCGAGATTGGCGCCCGCAAGATTGGCGCCCGTGAGGTCCGCCATCTGGAATTTCGCCCCTGCGAGATTGGCGTCGATCAGCGTGGCGCGCTTGAAACGCGCGGCCGAAAAATTCACTGCGGGTGCGTCGAAGCCCGACAGATCGACCGCGTCGAGCACGGCCTGCACGCCCTTCTGCCCGCCGCTCTGCAGCCACAGGAAATGCCGCTCGACGATTTCGCGCACCGGCAGATCGAGCGTGTCGAGGGCGCGCGGCAGGATCGCCTTGGACACGTCGGTGCGCTCGAAATCCTTTTTGGTGAATTGGGCGGCCGTAAGATCGGCCCCCTCGAGATTGGTGTTGTGGAGCAGCGCACCCGCCAGCACGGCCCCCTGCAGCAGGCAGTGCGAAAGGTTGGCGTCGGTGAGATCGGCCCCGCTCAGCACCACACCCGACAGATCGGAATAGGAGAAATCGGCTCCTGCGAGATTGGCGTTGCGCAGAATGCAATTGGTGAGATCGGTACGCCTGCCGAAGGCGCGCGCGATTTTGGCGTCCGTCATGTTGGCGCGCGCGAACGAGGCGTCGTCAATATTCGCGACGCGCTGCGTGGCCTTCGCGAAATCAAAATCGCCGTTTTCATCGGGCACGATCAGGAAACCGTCGCGCAGATCGACCTGCGGCATCTGCGCGCCCTCGAGGTTGGCGCCGCGCAGCAAAACGCCGCGCATGTCCGCGCGCGTGAGATCGCAGCCCTTCATGTTGGCGCGCGTGAGATCGGCGCCGAAGAAATTGGCGCGCGCAAGATTGGCGCCGGCAAAATCGGCTTCCGCGACGCGCGCACCCACGAGTTCGATCTCGGCAAGCTGCTTGGCGCCGAAGCTCAGGCGCTCGAGCGTGTGGAACGGCAGGGCGAGGCGTTTGCCGTTCGACTGCTTGGACAGCATGCGGCCGTGCGCTTCGATCGCTTTGGAAAGATCGAGCTGGGAGAGTTTGGGATAGGTCTGCGGTTTGGGCGCCATCGCCCCCCATTATAAACAAAGCCGACGGGGACAACGGAAAAAGGAGGCTGGGGCGACCGACGGGGCTCGAACCCGCGACAACCAGGACCACAACCAGGTGCTCTACCAACTGAGCTACGGCCGCCACAGCAGGCCGGGTATTTACACGCCTTGCCGCCGCCCTGCAAGCGCGCGGCGTTTGCCTCCGGCAGTGCAGGCATGCTAGGTCCTGCCGCCTCGAAAAAAACACGGGAGAAGCGTCGATGGATCCGATTCTGGCCGAACGCATGGGCCGCCTTGGCACCGAGACTGCGTTCGAGGTGCTGGCGCGCGCCAAAGCGCTCGAAGCCAAGGGCAAATCGATCGTTTCCTTGAGCATCGGCCAGCCCGATTTCCGCACGCCCGAACACATCGTCGAGGCCGGCATCAAGGCGCTGCGCG
Source organism: Magnetospirillum sp. (assembly GCA_027532905.1). Lineage (NCBI taxonomy): Bacteria > Pseudomonadati > Pseudomonadota > Alphaproteobacteria > Rhodospirillales > Rhodospirillaceae > Magnetospirillum > Magnetospirillum sp. Next base: position 132,719 of record JAPZUA010000006.1, on the reverse strand, counting down.
ACGGCCATCACGGCTACACGCCCGCCAACGGCATCCTGCCGCTGCGCGAAGCGGTCACGCGCGATCTGCATCGGCGCTTGGGTGCCACCGTCTCGCCCGAGCAGGTGCTGATCGTGCCCGGCGGCAAGGTCACGATGTTCTTTGCGATCATGATGCTGGGCGAACCGGGGGCCGAGATCATCTATCCGAACCCCGGCTTTCCGATCTACGAAAGCGTGATCAAGTTCTCGGGCGCCACGCCCGTTCCGCTGCCCTTGCTCGAAAAGAACGGCTTTGCCTTCGAAGCCGACGACATTCTCTCGCGCCTTACTGAACGCACGCGCCTTGTGATCCTCAATTCGCCCGCCAACCCGACCGGCGGAGTCACGCCCAAGGACCAGGTCGACAAGCTTGTCGCGGGCCTCGCGCGTTTCCCCAAAGTCGCGATCATGTCGGACGAAATCTACGGCCAGATGACCTACGACGGTCGCGAACACGTGTCGCTTCTGAACTATCCCGAGCTTGCCGACCGGCTGATCCTGCTCGACGGCTGGTCCAAGACCTATGCGATGACCGGCTGGCGTCTGGGCTACTCGGTGTGGCCCAAATCGATGATTGCGCACGCCGAGCGGCTGGCCATCAACAGCCATTCTTGCGTGAACGCCTCGGCCCAGTTTGCCGGCCTTGCCGCCCTCGACGGGCCGCAGGATGCGGTTGCAACCATGGTGGCCGCCTTCGCCGAACGCCGCCGCGTGATCGTGGACGAGCTCAACACGATTCCGGGTTTCCGCTGCGTCGAGCCGGGCGGGGCGTTCTACGCATTCCCGAACATCGAGGGGACCGGCTATTCGAGCCGCGCGCTCGAAACCTTGCTGCTCGAACAGGCGGGCGTTGCCGTCCTCTCCGGCACGGCCTTCGGGCAATATGGCGACGGCTATCTGCGGTTCTCCTACGCCAATTCGGTCGAGAATATCCGCCTGGCCATGCAGCGCATCCGGACCACGCTCGCAGCCCATCCGGCCGCCAAATCCGCCTGATTTTTGCGCACAATGCACAATAATGCGTCAGAAATCGGTTGTTGTGGGCCACAAAACCGGGTACGAGCCTTGGCCCGATGCGGCACGCCGGTGCGTGGTTTGTCTGGCATGGGGCGTGCTTTAATCCGCGTCGAAGCAGCCTGCGCCTGGCGCCCTTTTTGCGAAATCGAGCCATGAAAAAGATCGAAGCGATCATCAAGCCCTTCAAGCTCGACGAGGTGAAGGATGCGCTGAACGAAATCGGCATCAAGGGCATCACGGTCGTCGAGGCCAAGGGATTCGGCCGCCAGAAGGGCCATACCGAGCTTTATCGCGGGGCCGAATACGTGGTCGATTTTCTGCCCAAGGTGAAGCTCGAGGTCGTGATCGAAGACGCGCTCCTCGAGCGCGCCATCGAGGCGATCCAGCGCGCGGCCCAGACCGGCCGCATCGGCGACGGCAAGATCTTCGTTTCGGCGATCGAAGAGGCCATCCGCATTCGCACCGGCGAGCGCGGCGCCGAGGCGGTCTAGAGAACCCATTCTCCATTCAACCTGCCGGCCAGTCGTGCCGGCCAACCACAGGAAAAAGCCTATGTCGGATCCCAAGACCGTCCTCAAGAAGATCAAGGAAAACGGCTGCAAGTACGTCGATCTGCGCTTCACCGATCCGCGCGGCAAGATGCAGCACCTCGCCCATGCGGTCGAGACGATCACCGAAGAGACCTTCACCGAAGGCCTCATGTTCGACGGTTCGTCGATCGCGGGCTGGAAGGCCATCAACGAATCCGACATGACGCTGATGCTCGACCCGACCTCGGCCGTGATGGATCCGTTCGCGGCCCAGCCGTCGATGACGATCATGTGCGACATCTACGAGCCGGGCACGGGCCAGCCCTACAACCGCGATCCGCGCGGCATCGCCAAGAAGGCCGAAGCCTACGTCAAGGAAACCGGCATCGGCGACACGGCGTATTTCGGCCCCGAAATCGAATTCTTCGTGTTCGACGACGTGCGCTTCAAAGTGTCGATGAACAAGACCTCGGTCGAAATCGACTCCGAAGAAGGTCCGTACGTGACCGACAAGGTCTATCCGGACGGCAACCTTGCGCATCGTCCGCGCATCAAGGGCGGCTATTTCCCGGTTCCGCCGGTCGACCAGGGTGCGGATCTGCGCGCCGAGATGCTCACGATCATGAAGGACATGGGCCTCGACATCGAGAAGCACCACCATGAAGTGGCGCCCTCGCAGCACGAGCTCGGCGCCAAGTTCACGACGATGGTGAAGGCCGCCGACGGCTGCCAGATCTACAAGTACGTCGTCCACAACGTGGCCCAGCAGTACGGCAAGACGGCCACCTTCATGCCGAAGCCCATCAAGGGCGACAACGGTTCGGGCATGCACGTGCACCAGTCGATCTGGAAGAAGGGCAAGCCGCTCTTCGCCGGCAACGGCTACGCCGATCTTTCGGAAACGGCGCTGTTCTACATCGGCGGCATCATCAAGCACGCCAAGGCGATCAACGCGTTCACGAACGCGTCGACGAACTCGTACAAGCGCCTGATCCCGGGCTTCGAAGCGCCCGTGCTGCTCGCCTACTCGGCGCGCAACCGCTCGGCTTCGTGCCGCATTCCGTTCGGCATCGGCCCGAAGGCCAAGCGCGTCGAAGTCCGCTTCCCCGACCCGACCGCCAACCCCTATCTCGGCTTCGCCGCGATGCTGATGGCGGGCCTCGACGGGATCAAGAACAAGATCCATCCCGGCGAAGCCATGGACAAGAACCTGTACGACCTGCCGCCCAACGAACTCAAGAAGGTGCCGACGGTCTGCGGTTCGCTTCGCGAAGCACTGCAGAATCTCGACAAGGGCCGCGCCTTCCTGAAAGCCGGCGGCGTGTTCACGGACGACTTCATCGACAGCTACATCGAGCTCAAGATGGAAGAAGTCTACGCCTTCGAACACACGCCGCACCCGATCGAGTTTGAAATGTACTACTCGGTCTGATTTACCCTAACGTCGTCGCGAACGGCCCTGGAGCGATCCAGGGCCGTTTTGCATTTCTAGCAGTCCGCAAAATTTACTGGTCGGGCAGATGCGCTAATTGTAGTCTGTTTAGACAATGAGCAAATCCGCCCAGCAATTGGATTTCGAAGCCGCGATGACGGCGCACCTCGCCTACCTGATGGGCAAGCCCGGCGGCAAGCGCATGGACGAGCGCAACCACGAGTTCGGCGCCGTCGACGGACGCGGGCGCAACCTTTCGGCAGCCGTGCTGTCGGGGGCGAACCTGATCGGCGCAGTCATGCAGGATTGCGACCTGTCGATGGCCGATCTGTTCGCGGCCGATTTCAGCTTCTCCGACTTGAGCGGCAGCAACATGCGCCGGGTCGATGCGCGCGGCGGCCGCTTCGACGGCGCTCTGCTGCGCGACGCCGATCTGCGCGGTGCGGATTTCCGACCGGGCCAGACCGTGCAATGGTCCGACGGCTCGAGCAAAGGAAACGCCGAGCGTTCGGCGAGTTTCCGCGACGCCAATCTCGACAATGTCGAACTCAAGGGCGCCAATCTCGAAAAGGCGGATCTTACGGGCGCTTCGATGCGCGGCGCCAAACTCGCCGACGCCGAGATGGGCGCTTCCGTTCTGTCCAACGCCGACCTTACGGGCGCCAATCTCGAGGGAGCCAAACTCAAAGACGCGATCCTCGACGGCGCCAAGTTGCAAGGTGCCGTGCTCAACGGCTGCGATCTCCGGGGTGCCCGCATGCGCGGCGTGGTCCTCGACGGGCTCGATCTCAAGACCGCCAATCTCGAGGGGGCCAATTTCGAGCCGCCGCTGGTGCCGCCCGCCCCGCAGATCGACGTGCGCACGGTGCTGGCGCAGCACAAAACCTGGATCACGACGAGCGGCGCGCAAGGCCAGCGCGCCGTGCTCGACGACCGCGATCTGAGCGGCATGGATCTGCGCGGCCTCGATCTCAGCGCCGCCTCGCTGAACCGCGCCAATCTTGCGCGCAGCGATCTTTCGCGCGCCCTCATGCGCCTCACGAGCCTCGTACAGGCGAACCTCACCGACGCCAACCTCACGCTTGCCGACCTCGCCGGAGCCGTGCTGACCGGGGCCGTGCTGCGGCGCGCCGACCTTACGCAAGCCCGCCTCACGCCGGTCGATCTCAAAGATGCGGCCGGCAATTCCTCGGGCCGCAAATTTCCGGCCAATCTCAGCAACGCGATCCTGAGCCACGCCAAGTTCGACAAGGCGAACCTGACCGGGGCCGTGCTGCGCGGGGCCGACATCACGCGCGCGAGCTTCGTCGACGCGACGACCGAAGGCATGGACCTTACCGGCATTCGCAAGCTCAATTGAGGCCCTTGAGGTTCGAAGGCTTCCCGATCTAGTGTGGCTTTCTGAACAAGGGCGCCAGCGACAGACCGTCGCGAGGGCCCGACAGATCCTCAAGGGAGAGCCCCCCATGTTTCTTGCACGCCTTACGGCCATTGCCGCTCTGAGCGCTTTGGCCTTCCCCGTTGCCGCGCAGCAATTCACGATCACGCATCCGCTGCCCGTGAATTCGCACTACGGTGCGGGTGCGGTCGCCTTCAAGGAAGAGATCGAAAAGCGCACCAACAACCGCATCCGCTTCAACATCCAGCGCTCGGACAATGAGCGCGAGAACATCGAAGCGCTGCAGATCGGCACCGGCGACGTGACCGTGACTTCAACGGGCCCGGTCGGCAATTTCGTGCCCGAGTCGAAAATCTTCGACATCCCCTTCCTGTTCCGCGACTACGCGCATGCGCGCGGCGTGCTCGACAGCCAGGTCGGCCAGGACGTGCTGGGCCGCTTCCCGGCCGCCAATCTGGTCGGCCTTGCGTGGCTCGAAAACGGCTTCCGCAATCTCACCAACAGCCGGCGCGAAGTTTCGAAGCCCGACGACATCAAGGGCATGAAGATCCGCACGATGGAAAACCAGGTCCATATGCAGGCCTTCCGCACGCTGGGCTCGCTGCCCACACCCATGGCCTTCTCGGAACTGGTTCCCGCCCTGCAGCAGGGCACGGTCGACGGCCAGGAAAACCCGATCCCCGTGATCGTGGCCAACAACCTCAACCAGGTGCAGAAGTTCCTCTCGCTCACGCGCCACGTCTATTCGCCGGCCGTGCTGATCGTTTCGCCCGCCGTGTGGAACCGCCTCAACGACGCGGACAAAGCCGTGTTCCGCGAAGCGGCGAAGGCGGCCCAGGCCGCGAACCGTGCGCGCGTTTCGGCCGACGAGGAATCGGGCGTGGACGAACTGCGCCGCCGCGGCATGACCGTGTCGACGGGTGTCGACATGTCGGGCTTCCAGGCCGCCTTGCAGCCGGCCATGGAAGGCTGGGGCCGCGAGTTCGGCGCTGCGAACATCGAGCGCATCCGCAACTGGCGCGCGAACTAAGGCCGGAAGCTTGAAGCCGATCTCAAACGGGCTTCTGGCACTCGACCGCTACACGACCGGGGCTGCCATGGCGCTTGCCGTGGCAGCCCTTGTCGTGGCGACTTCGGCAGGCTTCTGGCAGGTGTTCAGCCGTTTCGTGCTGCACGAGCCTGCGACGTGGTCCGAAGCGCTCGTGCGCGTTTCGCTGATCTGGATGACGTTCCTCGGGCTCGCGGGCTGCTTCCGGCACGGTGCGCTCGTGTCGATCGACCTTGCCCACCGCCTTACGCGAGGGGCGGTGCGCCGCACGCTCGAGACAGTGGCGCTCGCAGCCTCGCTCGTGCTGCTCGGCGTTTTGATCTGGTACGGCTGGGCGATGGCCGAGCGCGTGGCGCGCCAGAATCTCGCCGGCCTCGACATTTCGATCGCCTGGGGCTACGCCGCGATTCCGATCGGCTCGGCCTTCAGCGTCGTGGGCGTGCTCGCCCATTATTTCGATCCCGCCCGCCGCAACGAAGAGCTGGAGAACGCCGTTTGACCTCCGCGATGATGATCGCAATGTGCGTGCTGTTCGCGGCATCGGTGCCCATCGCCGTGGCGATCGGCATTTCGGCCCTTGTGGGCCTCGAATTCCACACGCGCTTTCCGCTGCTCGTGGCCGCCCAGCAAATGTATGTGCGGCTCGACTCCTTCCCGCTCGCGGCGATTCCGTTTTTCATCCTCGCGGGCAATCTCATGGATGTGGGCGGGATCTCGCGCCGCCTCGTCGAGTTCGCCAAATCGATCGTCGGCGGCGTGCAAGGCGGGCTTGCCTGCACCTGCATCCTCACCTGCATGATCTTCGCCGCGATCTCGGGCTCGTCGGTCGCCACCACCTTCGCGATCGGCGCGATCATGATCCCGGCCCTCGTCAAACACGGCTACCCGGTGCCGTTCGCGGCCGCCTTGCAGGCCACGGCCGCCGAACTCGGCGTGATCATCCCGCCGTCGATCCCGATGATTCTCTACGGCGTCGCCACGCAAACCTCGATCCCGGAACTGTTCATCGCGGGCTTCGGTCCCGGCCTGCTGATTGGCGCGGCATTGATGGCGACCGTGCTCGTGTGGTGCCGCATCAAAGGCTGGGGCAAACACGACGGCGAAGGCCGCCTCAAATTCTGGCCCGCCACGCGCCAGGCCCTGTGGGCGCTGATGATGCCGGTCGTGATCTTGGGCGGCATCTATGGCGGCATCTTCACGCCGACGGAGGCCTCGGTCGTGGCCGTGGTCTACGCGCTGGTCGTGGGCCTGTTCGTCTACAAGGAGATCAAGCCCGCCCAACTCTACGGCGTGTTCGCGAAGTCGGTGCTGTCGTCGGCCTCGATCATGTTCATCATCGCGGTGGCGGGCCTGTTCAGCTGGCTCCTCAATCGCCAGGGCGTGCCCGACGCGATCGCCGCCTGGCTCGTCGACGCGTTCGACACCGGCAATCTCTATCTGCTCGGCGTGAACCTCTTCTTGTTCGTGGTCGGCATGTTCGTCGAAACCTCGGCCTCGATCATCGTGCTGGCCCCGATCCTTGCGGCCCCCGCCCAGCAATTCGGCATCGACCCCGTGCATTTCGGCACGATCATGGTCGTGAACCTCGCGCTCGGCATGATCACGCCGCCCTTCGGCGTGAATCTTTTCGCGGCCGCCCAAGTCGCCAAGGTCGGCATCCATCGCATGATCCCGTATCTGCTGGTCTTCATTTCGGTGATCTTCGTGTGCCTGATGCTGATCACCTATGTGCCGGCGATCTCGCTCACGCTGCGAGACCTCGTCTACAACTAGGGCCGGATGCCGCATCACACGCCGGAAACGCTGCTGGCTTTGCTCGACGCGATGGGCATTGCGACGACGACTGTGCGCCACGCCCCGGCCTTCACAGTCGCCGAGGCGCTGACCCTCGCGCACGGATCGCTGCCGCCGGGCGTGAACGTCAAAAACCTGTTCCTCAAAGACGCCAAAGACCAACTGTGGCTCGTCTCGGCCCCGTTCGAGCGGCAGATCGATTTGAAAGCCCTGCCCGCCAAGATGGGCTCGAAGCGCCTGTCCTTCGGCAATCCCACGCTGCTCATGGAAACGCTCGGCGTGATCCCCGGTGCGGTGACGCCGTTTGCACCCCTCAACGACACCGCGCGCCGCGTGCGCGTGGTGCTCGATAAGTGGATGATGGGCGAGAAGCGCCTCAACTGCCATCCGCTCGCCAACGACGCGACGACCAGCATCGCCCCCGCCGATCTGATCAAATTCCTGACTGCGCATCACCAGGTACCGACCCTCGTCGATCTGGCGAATTGAGCCACGCGGCCTCTGGCGACAAGGGGTTACAATAGGCGACCGTCGTCTATTTAAGCTATTGATAAAAAAGAATATAGCCACAATCTCCAAAGTCGCCGAAATCGGCGACATAGCCCGATCGGGCCGTTGCGATCTTCACTTTTCAAACAGCGCATGCCGCAAATGGCACTGCGTCTATAAATACATATTCCTAATAACTTTTCAAGTCTCTTGCGGTCCGCCCGGCTTGCGGAAGCGGTCGAGATGGCGTCGCAGATGCTGCAGATCGGGCAGCACCGCCTGGCAGCGCGCGGGCGGCATGGCTTGCGCCACGTCGGCGAAGCTTTTGCCGATCTCGACCACCACCGCGTCGCGCGCATCGCGCCCTTCTTGCGTGAGCCACACGCGCTTGCCGCGCGCGTCCGCCGGATCGGGCAGCACCGAGACAAGACCGCGCTCCTCGAGCCGGTGCAGCGTGTTGGTGATCGCCCCCTTAGCCAGCTGCAAGGCGCGCGCGATCGACACGGGGTTTTTGCCGTCGCCGGTGCGCGCGAGATGGTTGAGCAGGATGAAATGCGCCAAACGCAAACCGGCCGGGCGCGCCGCCTCAAAGCGGTTGCGCATCAGCTGTTCGATGATGCCGATCTCGTTCAGCAGCGCGAACAGCGGTGGGTCTTCGCGTGGCGCCTCGGGGCGGGGGAACGCGCTGGGGCCGGCCGGTTTTTCGGAGCGTTTTGTTTGTTTTCTCACGCTCTCATTATACGCGATTCGACCGGCCAACGGGGTGTCGGCGGCGACGCATTCGCACCTGCCGGCAAATAGCCGATGCGCGCCAGCATCTGGATGCGCCGCGGGCGGGCCACGCCCAACACCCGATGGATCTCGCCATAGGTCGCGTTCATCTCGGGATATTCCTGCAGCACTTGGCTAACGGGGTGCAGAACGGTGCCTTCGCCGACGGCCGCCAGCGCCAAGCGCATCCATTGGCGCCCGGCGGCAAAAGCGTCGCCCGGCGTGTCGCCGTCGCTGGTCGTCCAAACGAAGCCGGTTGTCGCCGTGGTGAGGGCCGTTCGGTAGCGGTCGATCATTACCTGGTGCGCCTGCGAGCCGGGCGTGGCGAAGGCCGGACGCGACAGCACGCCGTTCTGCACGAGCGGCTCGAGATTCGGGCCGTAGATGCTGATGCCGTCGGGATTGGCGGCGACTTCCGCCATCCCCAACCGCATCAGATTGACGCTCTCCATGTGGGCGGCTTGCGTCTCGAGCTCGACGACCCAGGCGCGCCACGAAATGTCGCGCAGCGTGGCCACGCGGGCGGGCTCGGACGTGCCGAAGAAGCCGGCCCCCGAGGCTTTGGCGATCGCCGCAAAAGAGGCCTCGGGCACGGGGCGATCGGCATCGAAAGGCCGCTTCTCGCTGCGCCGGGCAAGCACATGCGCAAACAGCGGATCGCGCGCGGCTGCACCCGTGCGCCGCGCGAAACGCGCGACCGGCCCGCCCGTGGGGGCGCCCGTTTGGCCCGCCGGGAACGGCAGCACATCCACGCCCACGCCCATTTCGGCCGCCGCAAGCACGAACAGCTCGGCAAAACAGCCGAGCCCGATCGTGATCTGCCGGCTTTTGGGGTCGGTCACCGGAAGGAGGCGATCCGGCGCGCAGCGCAGAATGGCGCTGCCGTCGTCCGCGAGCACGACTTCCCAAGGCTGGCGGTTGTGCGGGTTCGGCGCAAGAACCGCCCAGCCGAAGGCGCGCACGCGCCAATCGGCGTGCGTGGCCGCAGGTGCCGCACGCCAGGGTGCCGTCGGATCGGCCGCCTGTGCGGATGCCGCACGCAGCACGCTGAGACCGCCCAAAGTTTCGAGCACGATGAGGCCGCCGGCACCGGCGAAGAATTTGCGACGCGTCAACATGGCTGCTTCTCCTTGTTGGTTCAACGATGAACAATATCGTTTGACGTTGAACTATTGTCAAGCGGCAATCGCGCGCCCTTGCGTCGCGGCGCCGCCGAGGCCACGATGCTGGAAAGCGGCACAACGCCGCATCACAAGGGGGAACCGCGCCATGGCATCGATCTTCACCGACGCGCAAAAACGCGACTACGAACGCGACGGCTATGTGATCGTGCGCGGCCTATTCGATGCCGAGGAAGCCGCGATCCTGCGCGAGGCGATCGAAAAGGATCCGGCCCTCGCCGCGAATTTCTACGACCGCAAAGACGCCGACGGCAAAGCCACGAAGATGGCGCTGTGGAACCATCCCGGCGACAGCGTGTACGGGCTTGCCGCGCGCAGCCGCCGCGTGGTGGACACAGTCGAAGAAATGCTCGGCGGCGAGGTTTACCACTACCATTCCAAACTCACGGCCAAAGACCCCTACGAGGGCGGGGCGTGGGAATGGCACCAGGATTACGGCTATTGGTACCATAATGGCTGCCTCACGCCGGACATGGGCAGCGTGATGGTCGCACTCGACAAAGCGACCAAAGCGAACGGCTGCCTGCAAGTGCTGCGCGGCTCGCACAAGGCCGGCCGCATCGAGCACGGCGTGCTGCCGGGCGAACAGGTGGGGGCAAACGCCGAGCGCATCGAGCAGATGCTGAAGCGCTACGAGCTTGTCTATGTCGAACTCGAGCCGGGCGATGCGCTCTTCTTCCACTGCAACGTCATGCATCGCAGCGACCAAAACCGCAGCCCGGACCGCCGCTGGACGGTGCTGTTCTGCTACAACGCCGCGAGCAACAACCCGTTCATGGCCCACCACCATCCGGGCTACACGAAACTCGACAAGGTCGACGACGGGGCGATCAAAGCGGCCGGCGTGACGTTCACGACAAACAACTCGGCCGGTTTCCGCGAACGCTCCTACCGTCCGCCGGGCCTAGCGAAGGGGGCTTGAGGCCGACGCGCCTTAAAAACTCCGCTCATTCAAATCTGGGCAGAAACCTCAACTCTTTTGCAGAAAGCTCGACAGGTTTTGCAGGGATCAACTCAACACTACGCGCAGCTCGCAGTCCGAAATAAAAGCCGTAGTCAAGCATCAGTGCGATAAATCTTTCACCCGCCCTACCTGGCGTAACTCCTTCGTTCAGAATATGCACTACCCGTAAAGCAACTAATTTTTGAACGAGGTTAAACCTCAAGTTTCCATAGTCACTTCGCATAAGAAACGCATTCTTTCGATTGCGCTTAACACAAAATTCAATCACTTCCTCAAGCATCCCCCTCAACTCGAGTGTCGTCCCTCCGCTATCTACGTCGATTTCTTTGAGCTTCTCCTCTGCCATGTCGGAAGCAGCAATGTTCACACTTGTGAGAGAAACTCGTCTTTGACTTTTTGCAGATGCTTTTGAGATTGCCTTGGAAAACAGACTCATTGCGTCACGGGGCACACCCGCAGCGACGAGGACAAGTCGAGAAAGCACGTCATCTCCAGAGAGATAACTGATATCTGGCAGCCCACAAAACTGGGCGTGTGAATCCAGAATACCAACGATATGCTCTTTTGACTTTTGAGGTTGGGTCAAATTTCTATCGAGATGCAACTGAACTGCATCTCCGGGAACTTGCAATCCGGTTTGCAATTCATTATCCCAAGCTCGCGAAAACTGATCAATTCCAGATGCCTTAATGTAACAATTGTTACCTCTAGAAAACTTATAGATATAGCCTAAGACATGCGGCTGAAGCTCCTGGGCAACTACATGAAGATCATCAAGGAAGATCGTAAATGGCTTTTCTTGGGTCGCAATTCTCGAAATAACTCTTCTTATCTTTAGCATCTCCCGATCAAGACTTCGCGAGATGTCATCTCGCTCCGATCGCTCGGCAAGATCATCAAGTGATTTTGCAATGCTTGCGATCTCTTCTCCAAAATTTCGCTTATCGCTAATTCCATTCAGTATCTCCGCGCAAACCTCTGCGACAACTCCAATATCACGACCTCGCGCGAATGCTTGCATTGCAACCCAGCTAAATGGATCACCATTTCTCTTGGCAACATGCATCGCATAGGCCAAGAGACTGGACTTTCCAGCGCCTCGGCGGCCATACAAAAGATAATTGGATCGAGCAGTTACGACCTGCTCAAAGTCGGTTACTGACGCAGTATATCGATTGAAGAATTCATCGCCGAAGCTATGCTGATCAATAGTCAAACTCTCTGATATCTCCTTTGTTAACATACGCGTTTCCGGCATTTGAAGGCGATTGGCAGGCGCTATCTTTCGACGGCCGACTGATGATCGGTATCGAAAAATGTTCTGCTCCGATAGACGATCAATCGCAGCATTATGAATCCTGAAATGTCGCTCACCTGGCAATGCAAACTCAAACACAAGAAATGGGCCATCAGGACGGTTGAGGACTTTATAGTCAGGTTGTATGCCACCATATTCTTTTGAATACGCTGCTAGTACCTCTGTAAGTGCGCTTGATGTTGTTGGATCCATTTCACTAGGAGATAACACAGTCATAGAATAACTCCGCGGGAGGTCAGAAGCGTTTGACAGTCTGCGATGAATTTTTCAGCCGCCTGGAAAGCCGATGATACTGGATTAACAAGGTTCGACTCGGACGCACCGTGAGTGTAGTCCGCTAAGTTTCGATCTTCTCTTAGGCTGCGCAAAAAATTGATGTGTGCCTCGCGATTGCTTAGTTCGTTCGGAATGTCCCCCGCAGTCCCGTGATCGCTCACATCCTGAGAAAAATGGCCATTGATTTTCAACATCGTGGCCCTTCGAACATGATATACTGCATAGTAGCATCTAGATATTTTTTGTCGCCACTGAGTTGAAGGTAAGTTCTTTGCAAATTTGTAATGTTCAATGCCTAACTCAAAAAGACCAGTTACATGAACATCTAAACTCTTATGGATTTTGTCTAGTTCTGGCTGGGTCAATACGTGTTCAAGGTTTTTGATCATCGAGTTTACATTTTTCGATGCCAGCAAAATGTTCGGCGGCGTCAGGCGATTTGACATAAATTTATTCCTGAATAATCGATGTTAGATTCAGTTTATTGTCGTGCATGCCATAATTGCAAGCGAGATATCGTTTTCTCACGCGGAGCTAGTTTGGCGGAAAAATGGGGGGCTCGAACGAAGCCCATTGCAGATGCCTGGATAGTGTTTTCCTTAAATGACTTCCGCACAGCAGCAGCTTTCGTGGACCCACATCAATTCAGTGTTGGCCGAAATAGCCTATTTGTCCGCGCAAATCTTCTCGCGGCGCCCTACCCCTACCCGCCGCGCTTCGCCGCCTTGATCCACGCGAGTGCCCCCGGCGTGGTGGTCCAGGCGCGCGCGGTGTTCACCGCAATCACGATCGCTTCGTCGCGGCTGGCGGGATCGATGCTCGTCGGGGCGGCCTTTGGCGGTTTGCGGTCGCCGACGAGATAGGCGGGCACGAAGCCGTTGGCTTTCACGGCCACGGCACGCGCGGCATCGGATTCGGCCCCTGCCCCGCCGACGCGGAACGCGATCAAGGCGCGCGCATAGGCGAGCCTCGCACTTGCATCGTCGGGGAAACGGTCGGCGATGGCGCTAGCTTCCGTCGTGTGGCCGCCATCAAGCAGGGCGTCGATGAAATCGTGGCGGCATTCGCTGGGATCGGACTGGTCGGCGTCCAGTACGTCGCGCCATTGCGCAAACGCCGTGTCGCGTTCGCCCTTGACCGACAGCACGCTTGCAAGATGCTGGCGCGCTTCGAGCCCGGCCAAGCGCTGCGCGTCGCTGTCGTCGGCGGCTTGGGCGATGGCGTGCGTTTTGAGGGCCAAGCGCAGAAAGGCTTCGCGGGTGGGCAAATCGCGCGACAAGAACAGCGACAGCAACGTGAGGGCCGACGGGCAATAGCCGCTGATCGCCAAGGCGGCCGTGGCTTGGGCTGCTCCTTCGCGCGGGGTTTTGGCATTCCATGCCGCTGCCGCCGCTTCGCGCGCAGCGACGATGGCTTCTGGGCTGGCATCGTCTTTCGCGGCAACGCCGTGCTCGTCGAGGAAGCCCCAATCGGCTTGCGTGGGTTTTTCGGCCGCACTCATACGGGCGCTCCTTCGGTTTCGTCGTCCACCGGGCGCGGGCGGCGGTCGAGGCCGATCGCCACATAGGTGAACACGCCCTGCGTAACCTTGACGCGCTGGCTCGCCTCGCGCGCGCGTGTCCATGTTTCGACCGCGATGGTGATCGAAGTGCGGCCCACGCGCTCGATGCGGCAATAGCAGCTCACCTCGTCGCCGACATGGACGGGCAGATGGAACGTCATCGCGTTGATCGCGACGGTGGCCACACGGCCGCGCGAGCGCTGGCTTGCGAGGCTGCCGCCGGCCAAATCCATTTGCGCCAGCAGCCAGCCGCCGAAAATGTCGCCGTTCGGGTTCGTGTCGGCGGGCATGGCGATCGCGCGCAAGACGGGCTCGCCTTCCGGTATGGGGGCGGGTTTGGGTTCAGAGGGGCGCGAATCGGGGGTTTGCATCGAATCGACCATGGCGCTTAGTCTCCGGCGCTGGAAGAGCCTTTCACCCCAACCATAGCGTTTTTGACCCCATGGCCGACCTGTTCTCGAATTCCGGCAAAAATGCCGATTCCTACACCGCCAAAGACATCGAGGTGCTCGAAGGGCTCGAGCCCGTGCGCCGGCGGCCCGGCATGTATATCGGCGGCACCGACGAACGCGCGCTCCACCATCTGATCGCCGAAGTGCTCGACAATTCGATGGACGAGGCGGTGGCGGGCCATGCCGACTGGATCGAGATCGAAATCGCGGCCGACGACGCCGTCACGATCCGCGACAATGGGCGCGGCATTCCGGTCGATCCACATCCGCGCTTCCCCAAAAAGTCCGCGCTCGAGGTGATTCTGACCACACTGCATTCGGGCGGCAAGTTCTCGAACAAGGCCTATGCGACGTCGGGCGGTCTGCATGGCGTGGGCGTGTCGGTCGTGAACGCATTGTCGGACGTGTTCGAGGTCGAGGTCGCGCGCGACAAGACGATCTACGCGCAGAGCTATTCGCGCGGCGTGCCGCTCGGGCCGCTCAAGAAAGTGGGGCCGACGCAGAATCGCCGCGGCACTTCGGTGATGTTCCATCCCGATCCGCAGATCTTCGGCAAGAACATGCATTTCAAGCCGCAGACCATCTACAAGATGGCGCGCGCCAAGGCGTTCCTGTTCAAGGGCGTCGAGATCCGCTGGAAGTGTGCTGCCGATCTCTTGAAGCCCGAATGGGGCATTCCGCCCGAGCAGAGCCTGCATTTTCCGGGCGGGCTTTCGGACTCGCTCGCCGAAGCGCTCGGCAAACGGCCCTGCTACACGCCCAAGCCCTTTGTCGGCGACGTTAAGCTCGACAACCAGGGCGGGCGTCTGGAATGGGCCGTCGCCTGGCCCGGCGACGAAGACGCGGAAGTGCATTCGTATGTGAATACGGTGCCCACGCCGCAAGGCGGCAGCCACGAGCTGGGCTTGCGTGCGGCCTTGACGCGGGCCCTTCGCGGCTACGGCGACATGACCGGCAACAAGAAGGCAGCGCAAATCGCGGGCGAAGACGTGTGCGACGGCGCCGTCGTGTTCCTGTCGCTGTTCATCCGCGAGCCGCAATTCCAGGGCCAGACCAAAGACCGGCTCGGCATGCCTGAGGCGCAGAAGCTCGTCGACGGGGCGCTCAAAGACCAGTTCGACCATTGGCTGGCGGCGGACCCTGCGGCGGCCAAACAATTGCTCGAGCGCGCGGTCGAACGCGCCGACGAGCGTGCGCGCCGGCGTGCGCAGAAGGAAATGGACCGCAAGACCGCCACGCGCCGCCTGCGCCTGCCGGGCAAGCTTGCCGATTGTTCGTCCTCGTCGTCGGAAGACACCGAGATCTTTCTGGTCGAAGGCGACTCTGCCGGCGGCTCGGCCAAACAGGCGCGCTCGCGCGAGCGCCAGGCGATCCTGCCGTTGCGCGGCAAGATCCTGAACGTGGCCTCGGCCTCGGCCGACAAATTGCGCGGCAACCAGGAGCTGGCCGATCTCGTGCAAGCGCTCGGCTGCGGCACGGGCGAAAGTTTCGACGAAGCCAAGCTGCGCTACGAGCGCGTGATCATCATGACCGACGCCGACGTGGACGGCGCGCATATCGCGTCGCTGTTGATCACGTTCTTCTATCGCGAGATGCCCAAGCTCATCGAAAGCGGGCATCTGTTCTTGGCGCTGCCCCCACTCTACCGCATCGCAGCGGGCGGCGACGTCGTCTATGCGCGCGACGACGCGCACAAAGACGAGCTCATGAAGACCAAGTTCAAGAACCGCAAGGTCGAGGTGAGCCGCTTCAAAGGTCTCGGCGAAATGCCGCCGGCCCAATTGAAGGAAACCACGATGGACCCCAGGAAGCGCACGCTGCTGCGCGTGGTGGTCCCCGACCGCGACCATCGCGAGGCGTTCGAGGAAACGCAAAACCTCGTCGAAAGCCTGATGGGCCGCAAGCCCGAGCTGCGCCTGGCCTTCATCCAAGAACACGCCACGGCCGTGGGCGAGCTCGATATCTAGGTTTTGGCGTCGAGCCGCGCTTCGAGCTTCTCGAGCAACGCGACGAGGCGCGCGATTTCGGTTTCGCGCAGCAGGTCGATTTTCTGGTGCAGAGTCTCGATCTCGAGCTCGGCTTTGAGGTTGATGTTGTAGTCGTCTTGCGCGCGTGCGCGGTCGATGTCGCCCATGCGGTTCTGGCTCATCATGATGATCGGGGCCGTGTAGGCCGCCTGGAACGACAGCACGAGATTGAGCAGGATGAACGGGTACGGGTCCCACGCCTGCACCCAGGCGAAGATGTTCGCCGACAGCCACAGCACCAGCAGGCCGCTCTGCCACAGAATGAAACGCCACGAGCCGACGCGCGCGGTGATCCAGTCGGCGGCCGCAGCACCCAAGCTCGCTGTCGGCGGCGGGGTTTGCGCGGCGGCGATCGCGGCGGGTTTGGATGCTGCCGCACGATGGCGGCGGCGATGGCCGCGCAATTCGTGCAGCAGCGTCAGATCGGCTGGATCGAGCTTCGGGATCGCGTTCATGGATGCTGCTCCTGGGCGCCTAAAGGCGCAGACCGGGCGGCACGAACAGCAGGAAATCCTGGCGCCGCGCCGTCGCGTGGCAGGCCGCACAATAGCGCACCTTGGCGTCGTCGGGGCCGTTGGTCACCCCCACCGTGCTTCCGTCGGGGCCGATCAACGCAAAACGCCAATCGTTCGTGTCGGGCGAGAAGCCCGGCGCCATGCGCTCCATCACGAACAGCGCGAAGGGCGACGCTTTGCCGTCGGCGGCAACGCGGAAGCTGCGTTTGAGCACCACACCGCCGACCGGGATCGGCACGCCCAACTCGTATTTGAGGTATGAGCCGGAAGCTGCCGGGTTCGTGTAGACCTGCAGGAACATGCCGTGCTCGGAGCCGCGATAGGCCTGCGACATCGCCGACCAATCGGCGGCACCGCGCAAGGCCGAATCCTGCGCCGAGGCCAGCACCGCAGCGAGGGCCGGCGCCAAACACGCGGCCGTCGCCGTGACTTCGGCCGCCGTCAGATGCTCGGGCGGCGTGCCGAGGCCGCCGAGCGTGTCTGAAGCCGCCGGCTGCAGGCGCAAGCGCTCGACCGTGCAGGCCTCGACGACCGCACCCGGCCCGCCGCCGCCAGACGTGCACGCAGCCGCAAGGCTCGCTGCCAGGAGAAGTCCGAATACGATGCCGCGATGTTTCATGGCCCAGGGTTCGACGGTGCTGGCGAGAAGGTTTCGGGCGGCATGCAGGAATTCGAGCCGCGACAGAATCGTTGTGATGGGCCATTATACGCGAAACAAGCTGCGCCCACCGGAGAAGCGTCCATGTGCCGTTGGTTGGCCTATACCGGCCGTCCGCTCTATCTCGAAGATTTCCTGTTCAAGCCGGAAAATTCGCTGATCAACCAGTCGCTCCATGCCCGCAAGGGCCATGTGGCGACCAACGGCGACGGGTTCGGCGTGGGCTGGTACGGCGACCGCCAGGAACCCGGCCTGTTCCGCGACATCCGCCCCGCCTGGAATGACGAAAATCTGCGCTCGATCGCCGAGCAAATCCGCACCGGCCATTTTTTCGCCCATGTGCGCGCCTCGACGGGCACGTCGATCAGCCGCGCCAATTGCCATCCGTTCCAGCACGGGCGCTGGATGTTCATGCACAACGGCCAGATCGGCGGTTTCGACCGCGTGGCGCGCGATCTCGATTTCGCGATCGCCCCCGACCATTACCGCATGCGCCGCGGCACCACCGACAGCGAAACGATCTTCCTGCTGATGCTGACCTACGGGCTCGAGCGCGACCCCGAACATGCGGTGGCGCAAGCGCTCGGCAAGATCGTCGACACGCTCGCCGCCGCCAAGGTCGACGAACCGTTCCGCTTCACCGCCGCCTTCACCGACGGCAGGCGCATCTATGCCGCACGCTATTCGACCGACGGCCAGTCGCCGACCTTGTACTACGGCTGCGGCAAGGGCGTGCGCGCGGCGGCCGGCGGCGAATGTTCGGATTTCGACGGCGGCTCGGACTCGCTCCTGGTGCTGTCCGAACCGCTCGACACCGAGAAGGGCCATTGGACGGCGGTCGAAGAAAACTCGTTGCTGATCGCCGAAAACGGCCGCGTCGAAATCAAAACACTGCGCCCGCTGCGCGCACGCATTGCCGCCTGAAGGAGAGGTTCGTTTCCATGCTCACGATCTACGGCCGCAACAGCTCGTCCAATGTGCAAAAAGTACTTTGGCTGTGCGAAGAGATGGACCTGCCCTACACAAGCGCCCATTCGGTGGCACCGGGGACCGCCAAAGACAGCGACGCGTACCTCAAGCTCAATCCCAACGGCCTCATCCCGGCGATCGACGAAGACGGCTTCGTGCTGTGGGAGTCGAACGCGATCTTGCGCTATCTCGCGGCCAAACACGCCAACGGCACGCTGTTCGCTTCCGATCTTCGCGTGCGGGCCGACGGCGACCGCTGGATGGATTGGCAGGCGACCGTGATGGCGCCTTTGATGGCGATCATGCTGCGCCAGCTCGTGCGCACGCCGCCCGAACAGCGCGACGCCAAACTGATCGCGGCGACCGCCGCCGACATCCGCGCCAAGGTCAAGATCCTCGACGACGCGTTGGCGGGCCGCAACTATCTCGCCGGCGACGCGTTCACGATCGCGGACATCGCGGTCGGCCAATGGATGTGGCGCTACGTGACGCTCGTGCCCGACCGCGCACCGACACCGAACCTGCAGGCCTGGTACGCGCGACTGCAGCAGCGCAAAGCCTTCGTCAAAATCGTGATGCAGCCGCTCGTCTGATCGCTTAAGCGAGCAGCCAGCGGCGCAAAGCGTCGTTGGTTTCTGCCGGTTTCTCGAGCGTGGCCAAATGCCCGCAATCCTCGAGCACGCGCAATTGCGAGCCCGGAATGTCGGCCGCCATTTCCTGGCTCAGGGCGAGCGGCGTTGCCTGGTCCTCGCGCCCGCACAGCACAAGTGTGGGGCACGCGATCTGCGCCAACAGGCCGCGGCTGTCGGGCCTGCCCATGATCGCGTTCTGCTGGCGGCAGAAGGCGTCCGCACCCACGCGGTTCGTCATCGCTTCGACCGTGTCGATCAAGCTCGGATCGCGCGCGGTCGATTTGGGGCTGACCCAATTGTGGATCAGCTGCGGCGTCACACCCTTGAACTTGCCGCGCTTGGCGTGCGTCACGAAAAGCTGGCGGCGGCGCTGCTGCTCGGCCGTGTCGGCGCGCGCCGAGGTGTCGAGCAGCGCCATGCGCGCGATGCGCGTCGGCGCTTGGCGCAGCAGCTCAAACGCGAGATAGCCGCCCATCGACAGGCCTGCGAGCGCAAAGCGCGCCGGTGCGCGCCCCAGCACGTACGCGGCCATGCCGGCCACCGTATCGGCTTGCGTGAGGTCGGCGACCTGCATGTCGGCGATGTCGCGCAGATCCTCGAGCTGGCTGCGCCACAGGGCCGCATCGCAGAGCAGGCCGGGGAGAAGAACAAGCGGAATGCGGGTCATTTGATCAGCGCCAACATGTCTTTGAATTCGGGCGTGCCTGCCCGCCCCAGCCATTCGAACAGAACCATCTCGGTGCTGACAAGTACGACACCCGCCTGACGCAGCCGGTCGGCCGCCAGCGCGCGGTCGCTTTCGCGGCGCGAGGCTGTGGCATCCCAAGCAACGGCAACGCCGAGCCCGCGTGCCGCAAATCCAAGTGCGGTTTGCAGCACGCAGACATGCGCCTCGATGCCGCACAGCACGAGTTGCGTGCGACCGCTTGCCGCGACCGCATCGGCGATCGCTTGCGTATCGGCGCAGGAGAAAGTCATCTTCGCGAATACGCTGCCGGTCGGCGCGAGAGCTCCAAGCGCGGGCACCGTGGCGCCGATCCCTTTGGGATATTGCTCGGACACGAGCACCGGCACACCGAGCCGGGCGGCCACCTTCATCAATTTTGCAGCTGCCGCGACGACGCGCGGGGCCTCTTCCATCGCCGGCAACAGCCGCTCTTGGATATCGACGACGAGCAGTAGGGAACGCGAAGCGTCGAGCAACATGATGGCAGCGACCCTACAAGGCGCACGCCGCTTTTGCCAACCCCTTGCTCGACTTCCGCCCGCTTCGCCCTTAACGTCGAAGGGCCGATTCCATGGAAAGTCCTGCCGCCATCGCTGAGCTTGAAACGCAAGCGCTTGCCCACGCGCGCGGCGGGCGCATGGAAGAAGCGCTTGCGCTGTTCGCGCGCGTGGCCGGCGCCCGACCGCAATCGGCGATGGCCGCGCGCAATTGCGGGGCAGCGTGCCTCAATCTCTACCGCAACGCCGAAGCGCGCGACTGGTTCGCCAAAGCCGAAAAGCTCGCGCCCGACGATGCCGACGCCGCACTGGGCCATGGCACGGCAAGCCACATGCTGGGCGATCTCGACGACGCGATCGCGGCGTTCGACCGCGCCCTTGCCATGCGCGCCGACTGGTTCGATGCCGTGCTTGCGCGCGCCAATGTGCTGCAGCATGCCGGGCGCCTCGCGCAAGCCGAGGCGGGCTTTCTCGCCGCCCTCGCCTTGCAGCCGAACGAGGCGCGCGCCCTCAACAATCTCGCCAATCTGCGCGCCGACCAGACGCGCTTTCGCGAAGCGCTCGATCTCTACGCGAAAGCCGGGGCCGAGCATGGCTGGCTGTTCGCGCTGAACTACGATCCCGACGTGTCGGCCGAACAGCTCGCCGCCGCCTATCGCGGCTGGGGTACGCGCCATGCGGAAGCACCGCGCGTGGCGCCGGCACCGGCAGCACTTGCGCCCAAGGCGCGCTTGCGCGTGGGCTTCGTGTCGTGCGATCTGCGCCGCCATTCGATGCAGCATTTCCTGCTGCCGGCTTTGGCGCATCTCGAACCTGCGCGCATCGAGCTGTTCCTCTATTCGGCCACCGGCAAAAGCGATGCGGTGACCGAGCGCTACCGCGCACTCGCCGCCAAATTCGCGAGTCTCGACGGCGTTGGCGACGACGAAGCGGCAGCACGGATTGCGGCCGACGGCATCGACATTCTGGTCGATGCGTCCGGCCACACGGCGGGCAATCGGCTTGGGCTGTTCGCGCGCAAACCGGCCCCCGTGCAGGCGACATGGCTTGCCTACGGCACCACCACGGGCATTGCCGCGATCGACTGGTTCTTGGGCGATGCGCGGCTCGTTCCGCCCGGCGGCGAGCGGCATTTCGTCGAGCGCGTGTGGCGCTTGGCCTCGGCCTATTGCTACGCCCCGCCCGAAGGCTTGCCGGATGTGACACCCCTGCCCGCCACCCAAAACGGCGCCGTCACGTTCGGCTGCTTTTCGCGCACGATCCGCTTGAACGACCGCACGCTCGCAGCCTGGGGCCAAATCCTCGCCGCCCTGCCGCAAAGCCGCCTCAAGCTGGACTCTCTGCCGTTCGTCGACGAAGCCATGCGCAACGATTTCGCCGGCCGCCTGTGCGGCCTCGGCGCACGACCAGACCAGCTCGAGATCGGCTACACCACGCCGCAAAGCGCCGTCTGGGACGCCTACGGCCGCATCGACATCGCCCTCGACCCGTTCCCGCACAATGCGGGCGCCACGACCTTCGAGGCGCTGTGGCTGGGCGTGCCGGTCGTCTCGAAGCGCGACCGCATCCCGCTGGGGCGCTTCGGCGATTCGATCTTGGGTGCGGCCGGGCTTGGCGATTGGGTCGCCGACGACATGCCGGGCTATGTCGCGCGCGCGGTCGCGGCAGCGTCCGACGTCGCTGCCCTGGCAGCCTTGCGATCCAGCCTGCGCGACCGGCTCGCGGCCAGCAAGCTCGGCGATGCCCCCGCCTTCGGCAGGGCGCTGGGCGACGCGTTCCACGGCATGTGGCAGCTGGCGTTGCCCAAGAAACCTTGACTTTTCGCTGGAAAAGCCTAGTTTCCCAGCGTCGTCGAGGCCCTTTGCGGTCGCAAAATCACCCTCGCGGCATATGTCCGTGGTTCCCCCTTCGGGGGACCGGTCGTGGGCACAAATGCACACGACGCGCTGCCGAAGACAAAAGCGGCGCCAACCGAAAGAAGACACTGAAGATGAATTTTGCCGATTTGGGCCTGTCGGAGCCTGTGCTCCAGGCCATCGCGGATGCCGGCTACACCACGCCGACGCCGATCCAGGAAAAAGCCATTCCCTACGTTCAGATGGGCCGCGACGTGCTCGGCTGCGCGCAGACCGGAACGGGCAAGACCGCCGGCTTCACCCTGCCGATGATCGATGCGTTGAGCCAGGGCCGCGCCAAAGCGCGCATGCCGCGCTCGCTGATCCTCGAGCCGACGCGCGAACTCGCCGCCCAAGTCGCCGAGAATTTCGACAAGTACGGCAAGTATCTGAAGCTCACCAAGGCGCTGCTGATCGGCGGCGTGTCGATGGACGAGCAGGAGAAAGCGCTCGACCGCGGCGTGGACGTGCTGATCGCGACCCCGGGTCGCCTCATGGATCTGTTCGACCGCGGCCGCATCCTGCTGCACGACGTGAAGATTCTGGTGATCGACGAAGCCGACCGCATGCTCGACATGGGCTTCATCCCCGACGTCGAGCGCATCGTGTCGATGCTGCCGCCTCTGCGCCAGACGCTGTTCTTCTCCGCCACGATGGCGCCCGAAATCCGCAAGCTTGCCGACCGGTTCCTGTCGAACCCCAAGGAAGTCTCGGTCTCGGCCCCGGCGGCGACGGCCGACACGGTCACGCAAGGCATCGTCACGGTGGCCGAGCGCGAGAAGCGCGAAACGCTGCGCCGCCTCATCCGTGCCGCGCAGATCAAAAACGCGCTCGTATTCTGCAACCGCAAGCGCGATGTCGATATTTTGTGGAAGTCGCTGAAGCGCCACGGATTCAGCGCCGGCGCTTTGCACGGCGACATGGACCAGGGGACGCGCAGCGAGACGCTCGAAGGCTTCAAAAAGGACGAAGTGCAGATCCTCGTCTGCTCGGACGTCGCCGCACGCGGCCTCGATATCGGCGGCCTGTCGCACGTGTTCAATTTCGACGTGCCGATCAACGCCGAAGACTACGTGCACCGCATCGGCCGCACGGGCCGTGCGGGGCGCAGCGGTGTGGCCTACACGATCGCCAGCCGCGACGATTCCAAGTTCATCTCCGCGATCGAAAAGCTGATCGGCAAGAAGATCCCGCCGCTCGAACTCGAAGGCTTCGTTGCCCCCGTTTCCACGCCCGAAGAAGAAGCCGCCGACGCCGCCGCCAAACCGCGCGGCGGACGCGAACGCGGGTCCTCGCACGGATCTTCGCGCGGCGGTTCGCGCGGCGGTGCGAAATCCGGTTCGAGCCGGCCGCGCCATCGCAGCAGCGGCACGGAAGATGTTGCCGCAGCATCGAGTGCGGGTTCCGGCTGGGGTCCGGGCAACGATGCGCCCGCAGCGCTTGAAAACGCAGCACTTGAAGTCGTCGCCCCGGTCGCAGCGCCGATCGAAGTCGCCGCAGCGGCACCGATCGTCGCACAGGCACCGGTCGCAGTAGCGACGCCCGCGCCGAAGCGCGAGCGCGAACGCCATGCCCCGCGGGCGGCTGCCCCCGAGCGCGCGCGCGAACAGCGCCCGACGCCGTTGGCCGATCCGCAAGGGCGCGGCTTCGACGACGACCAGGTGCCTGCGTTCCTGTTGCGCGGCAAGCGCGCGGCGGGCTAGCGTTTCGAGGACGCAAACTTCGGCGCCGAGGGTGCGATGCAGACGATTTTCATCATGGTGAAATGCGAGCTTGGCCGCGCCTACGACGTGGCCGAAGCCGCGATGGAAACCGAGCAGGTCTCGGAGGTCTTTTCGATCTCCGGCCAGTACGATCTGCATCTCAAATGCTATCTGCCCGACGACGCGGATATCGGGCATTTCGTGATGACGATCCAGCGCCTGCCCGGCGTCAAAGACACGTTCACGCTGATTACCTTCAAGGCCTTCGGCTAGAACCCTGACGGCGGAGGGCGTTTGCCATGCAGGCTCGCTTTCGCCTTGTCCTCGCGGGCCTCCTCTGGCTGCTGCCGGGCGCGCCCGTCGCCGCGAGCGAAGCCAAGCTCGAAACCGCCCTTGCGATGTTCTACGAAGCGGCTTTGTGGCGCGACAACACCGCCCCCGGCGACAATACGCCGCGCCCGATCAGCGGCATCGTGCGGCTCGAGCCGCCGTTGCGTCTGCATCTCGGCCGCACGACCAGCAATTCGATCGCCGCTTTCGCCGAAGGCAAGACGCGCGAAGCCGCCGCGATCGTGGGCCTGCCGGTAACGGTCGTCGAGAACTCGGTCGATGCCAATTTCCGCTTCGATTTTTTCGCCGAGAACGCCGTGCCGCCCGGCGTACCGCCGCAGCAAGGCTGCGGCACGGGTGCCCGCGTGCAAGGGACGGCCCTCGTGAGTACGCTGCATATCCGCGCGATCCAGCCCAATTGCGTGGCGCACGAAATCCTGCACGGGTTCGGGCTGCTCGGCCATCCGCACGATTTCGACACGCTGCTGAGCTACAAGCGCGCGCCCACCGCGCGCGAGAACTACACCGAGCTCGACCGGCTTGCCTTGCGCACGCTCTACCAAGCCGGCATGGCGCCCGGCACGTTCCATCTGCCGGCCTTGCTGGTCGCGCGCCAATTCATGGCCGAAGAATTGGGCCTCGTCGCCAAAGGCGGCGATACGACACGGCTCGCGCGCCCCGTGCTCGATGCAGCCGTCGTGCGCATGCGCGCGGCCGCCGCCGAGGGTGCGCGCACCGTCTATCTGCAGCTCGGCTTTGCCTACGAGGTCGGCCATTATGTGGCGGTCGACCCCGTGGAAGCCGTGCGCTTCTGGGAATTGGCGGCCGGCCAGCGCGATGCCGAAGGCCTGTTCCGCCTCGGCCTCGCCCTCCAGCAAGGCAAAGGTACGACGCAAGACGAAGCCGCCGCCCGTCGCCGCTTGCGCGAGGCAAGCGCGCTCGGCCACGGGCCTGCGGCTTTTGTTGTCGCACAAGCCTATCGCGACGGGCGCGGCGGCTGGCCCAATGCGGTCGAGGCCTATGCGTTTTTCGACCTTGCGGCACGGCGCAACGTCGCCCCCGCAGCTTCCGCCCGCGACGCTTTGTTCGCAAGCTTCGATGCCGCCACGCGCACGCGCGCACAAGCGCAAGCGCGCCAGTTCCCGACCGTGCCGTCCGCCCCCGCCCGATAGCGGATGCCGGATCAGTAGATCCCGTCGCCGCCTTCGCTGCCGGGGATCGAGATCGTGAGGCTCGGATCGGCGAAGCGTCCGCCGCCGTCGAGCACGGGGCCGTCGGCGCGCAATTCCGTGCCGGGCTTGAAGGCTTCGAGGATGCTGTCGCGCTCGCCGGGGCGCGCAGGCGCACCGGTCTGCGGATTGACGCGCACGAGGCGAATGCCGGGCGGGATGCGGAACGGCACGTTGGGCGTACCCTTCAGCGCTTCGGCCATCACGTCGCGGAAGATGGGGACCGCGACCGACGAGCCGGTCTCGTTGGGCCCTAGCGTGCGCGGATTGTCGAAGCCGACCCAAACGCCCACGGCCAAATCGGGCGAAAAGCCGATGAACCAGGTGTCGAACGAATCGTTTGTCGTCCCGGTCTTGCCGCCGATGGCGCGGTTGAGTTCGCGCAAACGCCGCCCGGTGCCGCGCTCCACGACACCCTGCAACATCGAGGTCATCTGGTAGGCGGTCGCGGCGTCGATCGCCTGGGCGCGGCCGTCGGGCAGTTCGGGCGGCTCGGAGCCCGGCAACCAGAGATCGCTGCGGCAATCGGCGCAGGCACGCACATCGTGGCGGTAGATCGTGCGGCCCTCGCGGTCCTGCACGCGGTCGATCAGCGTTGCCTGGATGCGCTTGCCGCCATTCACGAACATCGCGTAGGCCGTGGTTTGGCGCATCAGCGTGGTCTCGCCCGCCCCCAGCGCCATCGCGAGGCTCGGCTGCAGCTTCTCGACGACACCCAGGCCTTCGGCGACGGCCGCAACCTTGTCCATGCCGATCGCCTGGGCCAAGCGAATGGTCATCAAGTTGCGCGACTGCTCCATGCCCACGCGCATCGGCGAGGGGCCGTAGAAATTGCGCGAATAGTTCGCCGGGCGCCACGGCGGCTGGCCCGGCCCCTGGTCGACGACGATGGGCGCGTCGAGGATGAGGCTCGCGGGCGAAAACCCGTTGTCGAGGGCGGGCAGATAGACGAACGGCTTGAAGGACGAGCCGGGCTGGCGCTGGGCTTGCGTGGCGCGGTTGAACTGGCTCATCTCAAAGCTCCAGCCGCCCACCATCGCGCGCACGCGCCCCGTATGGGGATCCATCGCCACGATGGCCCCGCCCACATTCGGGATCTGGCGCAGCGCATGGCGATTGAGGGGCGAGGCATCGTCGGCGCGCTTCTCGACGATCACGACGTCGCCCACCGCCAGCACGTCGGCGGGCGCGCGCACGGGCGGGCCCAGGCGCTGTTCGCGCTCGGTCTTGCGCGCCCAGCGCAGATCTTCGAGGGCCAGTGTCGCGCGGCCGCCGTCTAGCAGGCCCAATTCGGCGGCATCGTTGCCGAGGCCGCGCACGAGCGCCAGCGACCATTCGGGCAGCATGCCGGGCGGGCGCTGCACACCCTGCAAGCGCCGGCGCCAATCGCCGCTCGTATCGATGCGCGCGATCGCTCCGCGATAGCCGTGGCGGCGGTCGTAGGCGAGCATGCCGCGCATGAGGGCGGCTTCGGCGGCCGCCTGCAGCATCGGGTCCATCGTCGTGCGTACGCTAAGGCCGCCGCGGAACAGCTCGCGCTCGCCGAAGCGCGCGAACAATTCGCGCCGCACTTCCTCGGCGAAATAGTCGGCGCGCACGGTGTCTTCGGGTCCGCGATTGCGGGTGACGATCGGCGTGCGGCGGGCGGCCTCGTACTCGGCCAGCGAAATCTGGCCGTCTTCGAGCATGCGGCCCAACACCCAGTCGCGCCGCTCGACCGCACGGTCCATGAAGCGCGCGGGATTGTAGTTGTTGGGCGCCTTGGGGAGCACGGCCAGGAACGCGGCTTCGGCGAGCGTGAGTTCGGCCAGCGACCGGTCGAAATAATTCATCGCCGCCGACGCGACACCGTAAGCGCCGTAGCCGAGATAGATCTCGTTCAAATAAAGCTCGAGGATGCGGCGCTTGGAGAGCGTTTCTTCGATGCGCAAAGCGAGGATCGCTTCCTTGACCTTGCGCTCGATCGACACTTCGTTGGTCAGCAGCATGTTCTTGGCGACCTGCTGCGTGATCGTGGACGCGCCCACCGGCCGACGGGCACCCATATTGGCGAGGTTCTGCACGGCCGCGCGCGCAATGTCGGGCAGGCTCACGCCGGGATGCGAATAGAAATTTTTGTCCTCGGCCGCAAGGAACGCGCCCACGACCTGGCGCGGAATCGCGTCGTACGGCACGAAGATGCGCCGCTCGATCGCGAACTCGGCAAGGATGCGCCCGTCGGCCGCATGCACGCGCGTGGTGACGGAAGGCTGGTAGGCCGCAAGCGCGCCGTGGTCGGGCAGGCCGCGCCCGAAATACCAGAGCCCGGCCAGCACGGCCCCACTGCCGCCGACCAGCGCCAACACCAGCAGAACGACAAGCGTGACGAGTGCACGACGCATCGAGGGCGGCCATCCAGGTTCGGTTGCGAGGCGGGAGATATAGCGCAGTGCCGGGGCGCTGTCGCGCCCGTGCGCGGTCTCTTGTTCGGAGCCGCCCCGCCGAACGACGTACCGTTGCATCACTATTGACTGATTATCTTACTTAGGTATATTTATTTGCAATGACTTTAAGGAGAACATAATGCGCATGATCAAACGCGGATACAAGCAGAAATCGGCTTTCGCCCCGTCGGAACGCCAGTGGAGCGCAATGATCGCCCGTGAACAGCGCCGCTTGAGAGAACAAAAAGCGAAACTTAGGGCGCCCGCGGCGAACCAGATTTCGGCCCAGCAATTCAGAGACATGCGCCGGGCCGAACGGCTGCGCGCGCGGCCCTCGACGGAAAACGGACAATGACGACAGTCCTGACAGCCGACGGCGCTGCGCGGCTAGCGCTTCTCGGGCGGCTCGTAGCGTGGGCCGTCGCAGGTCATAACGTCGCGGTGGCTCACCCGCTCGTTCTGCATGGCACAAGCGCAGGCTTCAAAAGCTGGAACAGTATCAACCGATTCCGCATGAGACGGCGCGTAGGCACGGTTCTGCCCAAGCTCTGGCAACGTCAACGCCATCGAGCCTGGCGCGCGTATGATTTCAAATTTGAAGCTGAGAATTTCGTCGATTTCCATCTTGGCGACCGGCATCGATATCTTGCCGTAGCCCTCTGCGTCGAGCTCTTCGCCGACCCAGCGCGCCGTGGAAGACGGCCCGACTTCAGGGTCCCTTCGATAGTCGATTACGATGCGCTCGATGCGCAACGGCGCACCGTTGTCCACCCGTTCGATCCGCACGCGCACGAAAGCGTGCACGTCGTCCGAATGGAACGGGTCGCCGTGCCGTTCGAACCCGAGTTCGACGCGCTTCAAGGCCGCGACCGGATTGCCGATCCGCTTGGACTGCGCCTCGACATTCGGATAGTCGACCGAAAAACTCAGCTCCATCGTGCAGCGCAGCGGCCGGTCGTTGAAATAGTTCGTCTCTGTGATTGCGCGCAGTCGGGATTCCTGAAGTTGGCTGCGCAGCCGGTAATCCTCGGGAACCCGCGAATCGCGCGGATTGATCCGATGATTCTGCGCCATCGCCGTGCCGATCCCTAGCGAGAAAATCAGCATGCCCGCAAGGACGAGCAAACCAAGGCCTGTCCAGCGGCTGCACAGGCCTTGCGCGAAGAAACGCAGCTGCATCTCGCAACTCCGAAAACAGGAAAGGGCACGAACTATGACCAAGAATAACCCGTTCCGGCTGAATCCGGAAGTCAGCACCACTCTGCCAAGATTTCTGGCGCATGCCGAAGGTACGACCGGCGAAACCGGAAAGACCTCCATTGTGCGCAACGGCGACAGCGGCCTGTCCGTCGGGCGCATTCAGATGGACCTATCGAAGCACAAGGACCTTGCCGACCGGCTCGTTGCCATCGGCAAAGCCACCGGAATCGCGGGCGCCGAGGAAATCACCGCCGATATGCTGAAGCAAACGCATGAAGCGTTTAAGGACCGAAACGGAAGGTACAACGAAGTGCAAATCGCAAAGATCGAGAAGTTCGCTGCGGGCGTGCTGAAAACAAAAGAAGGCGAAAGCGCGCTCGAAAATGCCGAGCGCGGCCAAGTCCGCACGGTCGTAGCCAAGGTCGAAGAGGCGTGCGGACAGTCGGGGCCGAACGCGCAGAAATTCTGCGCAAGTCCCCAAGGCCAGCGCGAACTGGCGGCCTATATCCACCAATACGGCACCGGCAAGATCGACGAGCTCAAAGCCCATCTGCGCGGCGAAGTAGTGACGCTTGGCAAAGGCGGCAAGGATGCCGACGGGACCAAGGTGCAACTCACGCAAGAGCTGACCCCGGAAAGCTTCCGCAGCGACTACTGAAACACAACGCTCTATGCGCAGAAGAATCCGGTCCCGATCGCCACGCGCGACAAAAACGTCGATGTCGCAGACGCGCGCAGGCTTCGGGCGTGCGCTCGAAAAAGCCGGGCCGGACGGGTTCGCGCGCAGATTTGCGCTCGGGCAGTTCCGCGATTTTGCGACCCGGCTCGACAACGGCGTGGCGCGCTACGAAGGCCTGAAGCGCGACGGCTGGATCGGGCCGAAGACGACTGACGCGTTCAAGACGGCCCTCTACAATCTCGGGCCGCAGAGCATCGCCGACGATTTGGAGGGGCTGTTTGCCGCTTGAAGCCGCGTCAGCCGCGCCGTGCAGGATTAGCCGCGAAATAGGCGTCGATCGCGCGCAGGATGCCGGCGGCGACCTTCGTGCGATGGTGCGGGCGATTGAGCAGGAGTTCGTCCTGCGCATTCGAGAGATAGCCCATCTCGATCAGCACCGAGGGCGTGTCGGGCGCCCTCAGCACGGCGAAGCCTGCGAAGCGATGCGGGTTCTGCGGCAGCAGCAGCACCTCGCGCCCCATTTCGGACACGAGATGGCGCGCGAACACGATCGAGCGGTTCATCGTCTCGCGCTGCGCAAGATCGATCAGGATCGAGGTCACGTCGCGGTTCTCGCGCGTGAGGTCGACGCCCGCGATGATGTCGGCGCGGTTTTCGCGCGCGGCCAAAGCGGCCGCTTCGTTGTCCGACGCGTTTTCCGACAAAGTGTAGATCGACGCCCCGCGCGTGGCGGTGTTGCCGCTGCCCATCGAGTCCGCATGGATCGAGATGAACAGATCGGCCGATTGCTGGCGCGCGAGTGCGATGCGATCGCGCAGGCGGATGAACACGTCGTCGTCGCGCGTCATCGCCACGCGATAGCGGCCGGTCTGTTCGAGCTGACGGCGGAGTTCGCGCGCCATCGCGAGCGTGATCTCTTTTTCGTGCGTGCCCGAAACGCCGATGGCCCCCGGATCGACGCCACCATGGCCGGGATCGAGCACGATCATCGGCCGCCCGGTCGGGCGCGCCGGTGCGCCGCCCTGGGCATTGGGAAGTTGCGGCGGGCGCGGGCTCGCGACGGCCGCAGGGGCCGCGACGGTCGTGGGCGCCGTCGGGGCCACGGGGGCGGCGACGCGCGGGGCTGCCGTTTGCGCAAACTGGGTGGGCGGGCTCGGTTGCGGTTGCGGCTGGGCGGGCGTTTGGGTTTGCAGTTGCGGCGGTGAAGGCGCATTGGCCTGCATCGCGCGCAGAACGCCGGAAGCCGACCAGGGTTGGACGTTCTGCGCGAACGCTTCGGGTGTCGAGCGCTCGAAATCGAGCACCAGGCGCTGGCCGCGCCCGCTCGGGGCAAGGTCGAAGCGTGCCTCGCGCAATTTGGCGGGCTGGGCAAGATCGAGCACGAGGCGCCCGGCGGCGGCATTGAACGCCCCGTAGCGCAAGCCCGACACGAGCCCCGAGGGGGCGACCTCGCCGCCGGTTATTCGCCACTGCACACTTGGCAAATCAACGACGGCGCGCATCGGCTCGTTCAGGAAGAACACCCGATGGTCGATACGCCGGTTGAGTGTGAGGATAAGGCGTGTGGAGCCCGCCGTTTCGCCCAACGACACGCCTGTGACGATAATTTCCCCGCTTGTTCCGGGGTTTAGGGGCGCATTGGGTGCGGCGCGCTGCGGCGTTTGGGCATGGGCGGCGGGCATGCCAAGGCTCCAGGCTGCCAAGCAGCCCGCAATCCACAAGATATTGAGAAAACGCCCGCGCATGACCGCGACATATATCCTGCGGCGCGAATCGACGGCAAGCACGAACCACGGCAAATTTACCAATTGTGGGGGGGCGGGTTGGTCTGTATTGTGCTTGTCGCATACTGTTCGTTGTTCGCTGGAAAGCGAGCGCCCCAGACCGGAGCGCCCTTTCCGTGCGGGTCCACAGGGAATTGCAGCAACCGCGTCCGGTTTTCGGTTCGCGAAGCGGCAAACCTCCCGAAGATACCGCGGCGAACGCATCAGGGCGGCCGATCCGAACGGCGCACGCCCAAAAAGGACCCCCGCATGCGGCGGGTCCGCCCCCGCTCCCGCCGCTGTTGGGAGCGATCTCAAGCGGGCGGATCCCCATTTGCGAAGGTCAAGACCGCGGCACGGGCCCAAGGAACCCGCGCGCGACCGCAACGCCAACGGGTCCAAGGGCCCGGCGGCATGTGCGCCACGACGATCCGGTCAAAATTTTTTAGCGCGCGCACTCGTTTTGCGCGACCGCGCGGCGTATTCGCCGCATGCGTCGCGCTGCAAAAAAACGAACGGGCCGTGCGCGCTTTCGCATCGGAGAGAAAGTATCGAAATGGCAAAACGTATGTTGATCGACTCGACCCACCCGGAAGAAACCCGCGTGGTCGTGCTCGACGGAAACCGGCTCGAAGAGTTCGATTTCGAAACCGCCAGCAAAAAGCAGCTCAAGGGCAACATCTATCTGGCGCGCGTCACGCGCGTCGAGCCGTCCTTGCAGGCCGCGTTCGTGGAATTCGGCGGCAACCGCCACGGCTTCCTCGCCTTCAACGAAATCCACCCCGACTATTACCGCATCCCGGTCTCCGACCGGCAGGCGCTGATGGCCGAGGCGGAGGAAGAAGACGAGCGCCCGCGCCGCAGCAGCCGCGAAGATGCCGCCGATCCCGCCCCCGTCATCGCGCTGCCGCAGGACGCCAATGCAGGTCCCGTCGATCTGACGCCGGCCCCACTTGCCGAGACGGCCCAGCTGCCGCTGTCGGACGAGCTGCTGCCGCCTGCACCTGTGCAAGCACAGCTCGATCTGGCCGCACCAGCACCCGACGCTGTCCCGCATGCGGATGCCGCACCGGCCCCAAGTGCGGACGCAGCGACGGGCTTTGATCCGGCGCCGCTCGAAGGTGCGCCGATCGAGGGCACGCCGCTCGACGCCCCGCACGAAGCGCTGCCCGGCGAAGAGCCCAGCGAACCGCGCCAGCACATCGTCGAATCGGTCGGCGGCGACACGGTCGACGACGCCCACGAAACGCGGCGCCGCGCGCGGCCGACGCGCCAATACAAAATCCAGGAAGTGCTGAAGCGCCGCCAGGTGCTGCTCGTCCAGGTCGTCAAGGAAGAGCGCGGCAACAAGGGGGCCGCTCTCACCACTTATCTGTCGCTCGCGGGCCGCTATTGCGTGCTGATGCCCAACACCGACCGCGGCGGCGGCATTTCGCGGCGCATCACCTCGCAGCAGGACCGCAAGCGCCTCAAGAACCTGATCGAAGAGCTCGACCTGCCCGACGGCATGGCCGTGATCCTGCGCACCGCCGGAATGGAGCGCGAGACCGCCGACATCCGCCGCGACTACGAATATCTGATGCGGCTGTGGGAAGAGATCCGCGATCTAACGCTGCGCAGCTCGGCCCCGGCGCTGATCTACGAGGAAGGCAGCATCGTCAAGCGCGCCATCCGCGACATGTACAGCTCCGGCGTCGACGAAATCCTCGTTGCGGGCGAACACGGCTTCGACGCCGCGCGCCACTTCATGGGCATGCTGATGCCGAGCGACGTTGCGCGCATCCGCCGCTACGACGACGCGCAAACGCCGCTGTTCCAGCGCTTCCAGGTCGAAACCGAACTCGACGAAATGCATCTGCCGACCGTGCGTCTGCGCTCGGGCGGCTACATCGTGATCAACTCGACCGAAGCGCTCGTCGCGATCGACGTTAACTCGGGCCGTTCGACGCGCGAGCGCAACATCGACGAGACCGCCTACAAGACCAATCTCGAAGCCGCCGACGAGGTGGCGCGCCAATTGCGCCTGCGCGATTTGGCGGGCCTCATCGTCATCGACTTCATCGACATGGACGACCATCGCCACCAGGCGGCGGTCGAACGGCGCCTCAAGGAGGCGATGAAGTCCGACCGCGCGCGCATCCAGATCGGCCGCATCTCGGCCTTCGGCTTGCTCGAGCTGTCGCGCCAGCGCCTGCGCCCGTCGATTTCGGAAATCAGCTTCGAGGTCTGCCCGCACTGCCAGGGCACGGGGCGTCTGCGCTCGACCGAATCGGCCGCCTTGCACGTGCTGCGCGGCATCGAGGAAGAGGGCGTGAAACTGCGCGCGGCCGAAGTGCTCGTGTATGTCGCAACGTCCGTCGCACTCTACTTGTTCAACAACAAGCGCGCGGCGATCGCGGGCATCGAAAGCCGCTACGGCTTCCATCTGCAGTTCCATTCCGACGACAGCCTCATTCCGCCCGCCTTCCGCATCGAGCGCGGCAAGGCCAAAGCGGTCGATGCCACCAGTGCCGCACCAATCCGGCAGATCGAAGACTTTGCACCCAGCGCACCCGAATCGCGCGGCGAGTACTCGGCCGCCGCAGACGTGGCGCGCGACGACGACGACGATGTCGCGGGCGAAACGGCAGCGTCCCCGCGTGCGGCCGAAGAGCGCAACGAAGACGGCAGCATCCGCCGCCGTCGCCGTCGCGGTCGCGGTCGCAATCGCGCAGATGGCCGCCCTGAAGGTCGCCAAGATGGGCGTACTGAAGCGCCGCGCGCCGACAGCGAAGCCGCACAAGCCGCCCCGATGCAAGACGAAGCCGGCGATGCCGCCGGGCCTGCGGAAGGCGTTGATGCCGCAACCGCTGGCGACGAGGCGGGCGGCGACGAAGCCAGCCGCCGTCGGCGTCGGCGCGGTCGGCGCGGCGGTCGGCGTCGCGGACGTCGTCCGGAGGGCGAGAACGGCGCCGAGCAGCCGCAAGCGGCCAATGGCGTCGGCGGCGAGAGCAACGGCGACATGCCGGTCGCAGCCGCCGCAATGCCGGATGCCCCGGCCCTCGCAGCCCCGAGCGACGCCTATGCGCCGGCCCCGATGGGCCGCGTGCAGGGTCCCGGCGACGCGCATGATTGGCCGTGGAACCGCCGCGGCGAAGACGGCCCGGCAACGGCACCTGCGGCAGCGCCCATACCCGCCCCGGCAC
Source organism: Magnetospirillum sp. (assembly GCA_027532905.1). Lineage (NCBI taxonomy): Bacteria > Pseudomonadati > Pseudomonadota > Alphaproteobacteria > Rhodospirillales > Rhodospirillaceae > Magnetospirillum > Magnetospirillum sp. Next base: position 98,035 of record JAPZUA010000006.1, on the reverse strand, counting down.
CTGCCGCCGCAATGCCGCCGCAGATCGCGACACCGGCCGAGCCCATCATGGTCGCACCGCAACCGACCCCGGCTGCAGCACCCGCAGAAGCAAGCGCTCCGCCGCCGCCCGAGGACGATCCCAATCGTCCCAAAAAGCGCGGCTGGTGGAATCGCCTGACGGGTTGAAGAAGGTTTAGCGCCGCCAGGCGACCAAGCGTCTGGCGGCCTCTTCCATGTCGGCGAGCGTGCCGGCAAACGAAAAACGCACGAAGCGGTTGCCGCGCGCCGGATCGAAATCGAGCCCCGGCGTTGCGGCCACACCCGCTTCGTCGAGCATGCGGCGGCAGAATTCCGCACTGTCGTTGGTCATGTGCGCCACATCCGCATAAAGATAGAAGGCGCCGTCCGGCGGGGCGAATTCGCGGAACCCCGCTTTGGGCAAGGCGGCCAGCAGATAGTCGCGGTTCGCACGGTACGCCAGCACATGCGCTTCGCATTCGGCGTGCGCGTCGAACGCGGCGATCGCGGCCAATTGGGCCAAGGTCGGCGGCGAAATGAACAGGTTCTGTGCCAGCCGCTCGACTGCGCGCACCAGATCGGGCGGCACCACGAGCCAGCCCAGGCGCCAGCCGGTCATTGAGTAGTATTTGGAGAAGCTGTTGACCACGAACGCGTCGTCGCCGAACGAAAGCGCTGTGGCCGCACGGCCCTCGAACACAATGCCGTGGTAGATCTCGTCCGACACGAGGCGCACGCCGCGTTTCGAACACCAGCGGCATAGGGCGCCGAGTTCGTCCGGCGACAGCATCGAGCCCGTCGGATTGGCGGGGCTCGCCACGATGAGGCCCGCGAGATCTTTTCCGCTTTGCGCCAGCAATTCCGGCGTGGGCTGGAAGCGCGTGGCGGCCGTGGCGGCAAACCCCACCGGTTCGCAATCGAGCGCCTTTAAGATGTTGCGATAGGCGGGATAGCCCGGATCAGCCAGCGCCACGCGGTCGCCCGCATCGAACGCGGCGAGAAACGCCAGCAGAAAGCCGCCCGACGAGCCGGTCGTAACGCAGATGCGCGCCGGATCGAGCGCCACGCCGTACGTGTCGGCATAATGGCGCGCGATGCGCGCGCGCAACGCGGGCAGGCCCATCGCGTCGGTATAACCGAGCTTGTCGCTGTCGAGGGCGGCTTTGGCGGCGTTACGCACGGTCATGGGTGCAGGCGTGCCGGGCTGGCCCACTTCGAGATGCACGGCGCGTTCGCCCGCATGTGCGGCCGCTTCGTCGCGCCGATTGGCCGCACGCATCACATCCATCACGATGAACGGCGAAATCCCCGCGCGCCGCGCAACCTTCAAAGCCATTGCCGAAACTCCCGCCGCTATTGCGAGCCGGTGGCGAAACCGGCACCGCGCCGGTCGGTTTCGATGCGGCAGGATTCCGGCTGTTCGGTTGCGCCCTCGGCGCAATAGATCGCCTGCACGCGCCCAATACCGCCCGCAACCTCGGCCGCGCGATAGCCGCGCGCGGCAAGGGCAGGTACCAAGCCCGGCCCGTCGACGCCGATGCGCCCGTCGGGCAACGGCGCAGCGCGCGCAAGATCGATCGCGCGATCGAGCGTGAGGCGGTCGGCGAGCACGCCGAGAGCCGTCTGCGACAATGCAAACGGCGCGGCAACCCCGCCCGAGGCGGCCCCTGCGAACACCACGGACTGGCGGTCGCGCAAGGCGATCGCGGCCGTCAGCCAGCGCGTGGCCGATTGTTCGGCCGTCGGCGCCGGGGCGAGCAGAAAGCCGATCCCTTGCGGCAGGCGGCCGATGCCGAACGCCTCAAGGCCGGTGAAGCTGCACGCAACCGCCATGCCGTTGCGGTCGATCACGCTGAGGGCCGTACCCGCCGCCATGTCGGGCTCGGGCGCCCACGGCCCGCCTGCGCCCGCAAGGCCCCGCAGCCGCGACGGCGCAAGCGCGTCGCCCAGCGCAATGCGGTTGGCAAGATCGGGCCCAAGCCACTGCGCACGGTCGCGCGAGGCGGCCGACGCCGTGGCCAGCATCAGGCCGGCACGCTGGTCGGCCGGGGTCGCGCGCCAACGCTCGGCGAGCGCCCCGTAGAGTTGTGCGGTCGCAAGGCTGCCGACAGCAGGGGCCGCCGCCACGAAGAAATCGGGCGTGCCGCCGATATTGAAAGCCGGTTGAATCTGCGGCACCCCGGCGGCGAGGTCCTCGAAACGCAGATCGATGCCGGCGGCTTGAGCCGCACGCGCGAACTGGTGGGCGGTCACGCCTTGATGCAGCTCGCCGGGGCCGCGCTGGCGCAAGGTGCCGAGTACCGCACCCATCTGCGGCTGCGCGAGCGGCTGGCCTTCGGTCAAAGCCTGGCCGTCGCGGCTGAAGATCGCGGCAAGGCCCGGATCGGCCGACACGACGTTCCAATGGCGCGCCAGATCGATCGCCAGCGCACGCGTGGCAGTGGTGCCGCCGCGCGCGAGATTTTCGGCCGGTGCGACGACCTGCTCCCAGCGCAAACGCCCGTAGCGCGCCTGCATCGCAAACAGGCCGCGCGGCAGGCCGGGCGTGGCCACGACCGAGTCGGGCCGGGCGGCCACGGCCGGGAACGACACGGTTTCGACCGTGCGCACGCGGCCCGTGCCGGAAGCCACCATGCACAGCCCGCCCCCGCCCAGCGGCATCTGCCCCGGATAAGTGACGCTGAGCGTCAAGGCGGCAGCGGTGGCCGCATCGGCGGCCGAGCCGCCGGCCGAGAGAATGTCGCGCGCGACGAGGGCCGCACGCGGCTCGTCGGCCGCCGCCCCGCCCAGAAAGCCGCGCACCGAGCCGACCACGCCCGGCACGCCTTCGTCTTTGCCGCCCAGGCCCAATGTGCTGCAGCCGCCCGCGAGCGAAGCTGCGGCAAAAGCGGCAACAATGTGTCGAACGTGTCGGCGGGCCCGCGATTGATTTCGGGTGGTGCTCGGCATAGCTTGTCTCGAGAGTTTGGCGGCCAATTCAGGAGTCGAATGGATCCGCGCAGTGTTTGACAAATTTGCGTTCAAAATGGGGCCGTTTGGGTTGTTGCGCGCGCGCCTGTGCGACGGTCGGAATCGGCTGTCCTTGTTCGCGCGCTTGCTGGCGCTTGCCTTGGTCTGCGCGATGCCGTTTGCCGCGCAGGCGCAGCAGCGTATCAGCTTCATCCGCGACGCCGAAATCGAAAATACCATCCGCATCTACGCCGCACCAGTGTTCCGCGCAGCCGGCCTCAACCCGGACGACATCGCGGTCCACATCGTCAACGACCGTTCGCTGAACGCGTTCGTGGCGGGCGGGCTCAACATGTTTTTCCATACAGGCCTGCTGCTGCGCGTCGAAACGCCCAACCAGCTGATCGGCGTGATCGCGCACGAAACCGGCCACATCGCCGGCGGCCATCTGGCCCGCCTGCCGGACGGCATGCAGGCGTCCTGGGAGACGTTGGTCATCTCGCTTTTGGGGGCGGCAGCGGCGGCCGTGGCGGGCAACGGCAATGCGGCCATGGCCTCGGTCATGGCGGGCCAGCAGATCGCCGAGCGCCAGCTCCTGCGCTACACGCGCACGCTCGAAGCCTCGGCCGATCAGGCCGGCGTTACGTTCCTCGACCGCTCGCAGCAATCCTCGCGCGGCCTCATGGAGTTTCTGCAGGTTCTGGCCGACCAGGAAATGATGGTCGTCGACCGCCAGGACCCGTATGTGCGCTCGCACCCGATCTCGGCCGAACGCGTCGAGTTCGTGCGCCAATGGGTCGCCAATTCGCGCATGTCGAACATGCCAACGCCCCCGGCGTTCGTCGAACTGCACAAGCGCATGCGCGCCAAGCTGCTCGGCTTTACCGATCCGTCGCGCGCCCTCGTCCAGTATCGCGAGGGCGAGACCTCGCGCGAAGGCCGCTATGCGCGTGCCTTCGCCTTCTACCGGCGCGGCGAGATGCCGCGCGCGATCGCGATCGTCGACACCCTGCTCGCCGAAGCGCCCGACGATCCCTATTTCAACGAGACGCGCGGCCAGTTCACCTACGAGGGCGGAAATCCGCGCGGATCCCTGCCCTACTACGAAAAGGCCGTGGCGGCATTGCCCAGCAGCGCGTTGCTGCGCTTGGGCCTTGCGAGTGCGCTGCTGGCGACCGACGACCGCAGCTTGCTGCCCAAAGCGATCGAAAATCTCGAAACAGCACAGCGCTACGAATCCAACTCGGCCGAGCTGTGGCGCCAATTGTCGATCGCCTACGGGCGCGACGGGCAGCTTGGCATGTCGTCCTTGGCGCAAGCCGAGCAGGCGCTGCTGCTGGGCAGGCGCGTCGATGCGCGCGGTTTTGCCGAGCGCGCTGAGCGGTTGCTCCCGGCCGGTTCCCCCCATATCCTGCGAGTCCAAGACATCAAAAACGCCGCCGAACGTTTAGGGCCCCAAACAAGATGACAGCAAATCTGCGCCGCTTCGCCGTTCCGCTTCTTCTTCTGTGCGTCGCCGTGCTCGGCGGCTGTGCAGGCTCGGCGCCGCCGCGCGGCAGCATCGTCGACGGCGGCTTGCGCCTGTTCGCCGACGGCGTGCCGGGCGTGCACGGCAATGCCGACCAGCGTCAATGGTGGACCTCGCGCCCCAACGGTGCCGGCGACTTGGCGCTCGTCGATCTGCAAGGCTCGATCGCGTTGCGCGCCGACGCGCCCGGCGGCATGCAGATGGGCCGCCGCCTCAGCACGGCTTTGACGGCGACACCCTATCTGCGCTGGACCTGGTATCTCGAGCCGGCCGTGTTCGGCGGCGGGCCCGGCGCGGGCCTGGAGCGCGGCATGCGCGTGACGATCTATTTCCGCACGCCGAACCGCTCGGCCAGCGGCGGCTATCTCGCCTTCCTCGGTATGGGCGCCGAGGAATGGGACCGCAGCGTCGAGATCGCGTTCGGCGGCTTCGGTGCCGGGCGCAGCGACGGGGCCACGCAAAGCAAATGGGCCGTCGACAATGCCGGCCGCCGCCTCGAGCTGCGCCCGCCGCGCACGGGCCAGGCAGGCGCCTGGCACGTCGAGGCGATCGATTTGAGCGAAGTCTACCGCTATTTCTGGCCCGGCGAATCGCTCGAAGACGTGCAGATCGCGATCATCGCGGCGGGCGGCTTCTCCGGCCGCGTGCCGCCGGAAGCGGGCATTGCCATCGGCTACGTCGCCGAGATCTCGATTTCGCGGTGAAGTTCCTGGCCAAAGCGCTGGCGCTTGTGCTGCTGGCGGCAATGCCGAGCGGCCTTGCGCAGGCGCAAGAGGCCTTCACGCCCGCCCAGCGCGACGCGCTCCGCGCCATCATCGTGGAGACGCTGCGCAGCCAGCCCGAGTTGGTGCTTGAGGCGCTCCAGGCCCTCGAGCGGCGCCAGGAAGAAGAGCAGCGCGCGACGGCCAAGCGCATGCTCGTCGAAAAGCGGCGCGACCTCTTCGAAGATGCGGGCGATCCCAGCGTGGGCAATCCGCAGGCGCGCACCGTGCTCGTCGAGTTTTTCGACTATCGCTGCCCCTACTGCAAACAGATGGACCAGCCGCTCAAAGCGCTGCTGAGCGCCGATCCGGATTTGCGCATCGTGCGCAAGGATCTGCCCGTGCTCGGCCCCGCCTCGGTCGTGGCCGCACGAGCGGCCCTTGCGTCGCGCGCGCAGAACAAATACGCGCCCTTCCACGACGCGATGATGGGATTCCGCGGCTCGCTCGACGAGGCGACGATCTTCCGCATCGCCGGCGAAGTGGGGCTCGACGTCGCCCGCCTGCGCCGCGACATGGAAGCGCCCGAAATCGCCCAGCGCCTGCAGAAAAACGCGTCCCTTGCGCAAGCGCTGCAGATCAACGGCACGCCCGCTTTCGCGATCGGCGACACGTTGGTGCCGGGTGCGGTCGACCTTGCGACGATGCGCAGCCTCATCGCCGAGGCGCGCGCCAAGCGCTGACGCTCAAGGTGCGGGATCGAAATCCGGCTGGTTTTCAGGGGTTGCCGCCTGGAACGCCGGATGCGCCATGCAAGCCGCGAACACGGCCATGATGGTCGGATAGGCTGCAAGCTCGGCGTCGCTCGCCAGACGCTTGGCGTTGAAGACCTGCGGCACCAAGCAGATATCCGCCAGCCCCGGCACAGACCCGTGGCAGTAAGGCCCAGCCTTGCCGTCGGCCAGCAACTTTTCGAGCGCTTCGAAGCCGACCGCGATCCAATGCCGGTACCAGGCATTGTGCGCATCCTTGTCGAGCCCCAGCGGGCCCAGCAGATAGCGCAGCACGCGCAGATTGTTGACCGGATGGATGTCGCACGCGATCGTGTAGGCAAGGCTGCGCACGCGCGCGCGTCCCACCGGGTCGGCCGGGAGAAACGGCTGCGCGGGATGCATCTCGTCGAGATATTCGCAGATCGCCAGCGACTGCGTAAGCACGACCGGCCCGTCTTCGAACGTGGGCACCAAGCCCAGCGGATTCTTGGCGAGATAGTCCGGTGCGCGCTGCTCGTTGCGGCGCAGATGCACAAACGCGTGCTCGACCGGCAGGCCCTTCAAAGCAAGGGCGATGCGCACGCGAAACGCCGCCGACGAACGGAAATAGCCCCAAAGCTTCATGGCTGCGGTCCTTTGTAGGCTTCGACGATCTGGTCGATGGCGCCGAAAATCGAGCGCCCGCCTTCGTCGGTCATCTCGATGCGCACGCGGTCGCCGAATTTGAGGAACGGCGTGGTTGCGGCCCCGCTCGCGATGATCTCGATCATGCGCTTTTCGGCAAGGCAGCACGAGCCGACGGCCGGATCGCGGTTCGAGACCGTGCCGGAGCCAAGGATCGTGCCCGCCCCCAAAGCGCGCGTGAACGCCGCATGCGCCAGAAGCCGGCCGAAATCGAAATTCATGTCCGCACCCGCATTGGGATGGCCGAACCATTGGCCGTTCAGCGACACGCGCAAAGGCAGATTGAGCTTGGCGCCGTCCCAGGCGGGCCCGAGTTCGTCGGGCGTCACCGCCACGGGCGAAAACGCCGACGACGGTTTCGACTGGAAAAAGCCGAAGCCCTTGGCCAGTTCGGCCGGGATCAGATTGCGCAGCGACACGTCGTTGACGAGCAGCACGAGTTGGATATGGCGGCGCGCGGCCTCAGCGCCGATGCCCATCGGCACGTCGTCGGTCACGACCGCGACTTCCGCCTCGAAATCGATGCCGTGCGCTTCGCTTGTCGCCAGGATCGGCGCGCACGGCCCCAGCATCGTGTCGGAGCCGCCCTGGTACATCAGCGGATCGCGATAGAATTCGGGCGGCATCTCGGCCTTGCGCGCTTTGCGCACAAGCTCGACATGGTTGAGATAGGCCGAACCGTCGATCCATTGCGAAGCGCGCGGCAACGGCGCCATGCAGGCGGTCGCATCGAACTTCGTCACGGCCGCGTCGTTGATATTGTCGCGGCCGTTGTCGAGCAGTTCGGAAATCAACGCGAGCTCGCGCGATGCCCGGCCCCAATCGTCGAGGGCCGCACGCAGCGTTGCGGCCACGCGCGGCGCCTTCACGCAGCGTGCGAGATCGCGCGAGACGACGACCAATGTGCCGTCGCGCCCGCCTTCGTTCAGTGTCGCAAGTTTCAAGGTCGTTACTCCGCAGCTTCCGGTTTGATCTTCCAGGAATCGACGTAACCCGTCCACTCCACCCCTTCGGGCTGGGGTGCAACCTCGACCGCGTCGCGCGTGTCGATCATCACGGCGACTTCGTCGAGCATCTGGCCGCCTTGCGGGTTCTTGGCCGCCAGCGCAAAGGCTTTCGGATGCGGCCCGTGCGCGAAGCCGCAGGGGTGCAGGCTCGCCATTCCGGGATGGATATTGTCGCGGCTGAAAAACTTGCCGCGATGGTAGAAGATGATCTCGTCGTAATCGTCGTTGGAATGGAAAAACGGCACTTTGAGCGCCCCCGGATCACTTTCGGCGGGGCGGGGTGCGAAGGTGCACACGACAAAACGATTTGCCACGAACGTCGTGTGCGCCGACGGCGGCAGATGGTAGCGGTGGCTCATCAGCGGCCGGAAATCGCGCCAATTGACGCGCACGGGGGCAAGATCACCGTGCCAGCCCACCGCATCGAGCGGATTGTAGGGATAGGTCATGGTCGAGATGCGCCCGCCGCGCTTGATCGCAACGCGCGTCGGCTGCTCGGATTTCTGCGCCGCGAACGCATCGTCGAGCTTCGGCGTGTCGAGGCAGCCCGCATCGAAAATCGCATGGCGGCCGACGATACCCTTCTCGGGCAGACGGAAGGAATCGTTGGTGGCCTCGATCAGCAGCAAGGTCGTGGCCTCGCGCGGCACCAAACGCCACATCGCCGAGCGCGGCATCAAGATGTAGTCGCCGTCGCGATATTCGAGATGGCCCCAATCGCAGAAGAGATCGCCCGCACCTTCGTGCACGAATAGCAATTCGTCGCCGTCGGCGTTTCGCGCGAGCTCGGACATCGGCCCCGACACGCGCCATTGGCGGAACTTCATCGCCGCGTTCGACATCAGCAGCGACGCGTCCCAAGGGCTGGCACTCGCCGCGTTGAGCTTGCGATAGTCGAACGCGCGCGGGCGCAGATCGCCTTCGAAGTCGCTCCAGCCGGTCGGCGGGTGCGCGTGGTACATGTGCGCGGCCGGCCCGAAGAAGCCTTCCTTGCCGAGTTCGCGCTCGTAGGTGCCCGCCGGCAAGTCGCAATGTGCCTGGCGCGAGGAGATCCCTTGCGACAGCGGAAAGCCGATCCAGTTTTTCATGGCCAGTTCCTCATGGGTTGTCTCCTCAAGCGCTCTTGAGCGCGCCGCGGCGAATCTGGTCGAGTTCCATCGATTCGAACAGCGCCTTGAAATTGCCTTCGCCGAAACCCTCGTCGCCCTTGCGCTGGATGATCTCGAAGAAGATCGGGCCGATCGCGGTTTCGGTAAAGATCTGCAGGAGCCGCCCGCCTTCTTTGGTGGGGGCCCCGTCGAGCAGGATGTGGTTTTTCTTGAGCCGCACCACGTTTTCGCCATGGCCCGGCAGGCGACGGTCGAGAAGCTCGTAGTAAGTGGCCGGCGTCTTCAGGAACTTGACCTTCTTTTTGCGCAAGGCTTCGACCGTCGCGTAGATGTCGTCCGCCCCCAAGGCGATGTGCTGGATGCCTTCGCCGTTATAGGCCGCCAGATACTCGGCGATCTGCGATTTGTCGTCGGAAGACTCGTTGATCGGGATGCGGATTTTGCCGCACGGGCTTGTCATCGCCTTCGATTTGAGGCCGGTGAGCTTGCCCTCGATGTCGAAATAGCGGATCTCGCGGAAATTGAAGAGGCGCGTGTAGAAATCGGCCCACAGATCCATGCGGCCGCGATGCACATTGTGCGTGAGATGGTCGATGTAGCTCAAGCCCGCCCCGACCGGGTTTGCAGCGGCCCCCTTGATGGGCTTGAAATCGATGTCGTAGATCGAGCCTTTCGCACCGTAACGATCGACGAAATAGATCAGCGAACCGCCGATCCCTTCGATCGCCGGGATGTTGAGTTCCATCGGCCCGACTTTGCCCGCAAAGGGCTTGGCCCCCAGCGCCACCGCGCGCTTGAAGGCGGCAGGCGCATCGGCCACGCGAAACGCCATGGCGCAGGCCGACGGCCCGTGCACGCGCGCGAAGGCCTGCGCGAAACTATCGGGCTCGGCATTGACGATGAAATTGACGTCGCCTTGGCGGTAGAGCGTGACGTTCTTCGAGCGATGTTTGGCGACGGCGACAAAGCCTAGCGAGACAAACAGCGCCTCGAGGCCCTTCACGTCGGGGGCGGTGTATTCGACGAATTCGAAACCATCGGTTCCCATCGGGTTCACGGAAGCGGCGGCGTTTTTGCGGGGCGCGGATTTTTGGGGCATGGCATGCCTCCTTGATTTGGGGTCTTGTCGATCGACTGTTGGCGCGATATTAGTTTCATATGAAACCAATTGCAACGCCCTTCGCGCTCGACCGGTTCGTGCCCTACCGGCTGTCGGTGCTGTCCAACACCGTATCGGACGCGATCGCGGGCCTCTACCGCGACCGCTTCGGCCTCACGATCCCGGAATGGCGCTGCATGGCCGTGCTCGGCAGCTTCGCCCCCCTGTCCGCAAGCGAGGTGGCGACGCGCACGGCGATGGACAAGGTCCAGGTCAGCCGCGCGGTTGCCGCCTTGTTGCAGAAGGGTTTCGCGCTGCAGGCGACCGACCGGCAGGACCGGCGGCGCTCGAAACTTGCGCTGTCGGCGGCGGGCAGCCGCGTCTATGCGCGCATCGTGCCGCTTGCCCAGGCGGCAGAGGCGGAGTTGCTCGCGGCCTTGTCGCCGCCCGAGCGCAAAAGCCTTTCGGCGCTTCTCGACAAGCTATCCGCCCATGCCGCGTCGCTGGCGCAGCAGCGGAAAGGCAGCGAAGAGTAGCTGGCCCGCCAAGCCGAGCCAGTTTTCCGCTGCGAACATGCGGGCGATGGCGGCCTCGGGCGTCTGGCCGAAGGCAAACACGCCCGTGCCGATTTCGGCCAAGAGCAGCAGCACGAGCGAAATTGCCGCCATCGCCACGCGTGCGTCTTGCGACACGGCGAAGCGCTTCAGCACGAAGCCGCAGGCGAACCACGAAACCGCCAGGATGATCGGCAATTCGACGAGCACGGCCGCAGACGCGCCGATTGCGGGTGCGACGGCGAGCACACGCAGCGTGCCGAGCGCAAAGCCGGCCGCATAGACGATCGCGAAATAGACGAGTCCGGCTTCGACGCCGGTTTTCACGCAGATGCCCGCGCGCGCGTGGCGACGGCAAGGCCCGCCGCGATCGCAACGAAGCCCAGCAGCAGATTGAGCGTGACGGCCTCGCCCAGCAGCAGCGCCCCGCCGGCAGCGGCCGCGACCGGATTGAACGAGATCGTCAGCGCCACCGCCGAGGCGGGCACACGCTCGAGCGCCCAGAACCACATGTAGAACGACGCCATGCCGCCCACGAACATGATCCAGAACACGGCGAACCATTGGTCGGGGGCGAAATGCACGAGCCCGGCCAACGGATCGCCGCGCACGAAAAGCGCGGCCGCCAGCGCGAGGCTGCCCGCAAAAAGCTGCACGACCGTCACCGGCAAGGCCGCGTTGCGCCGCAAATAGGGCACCGAGAACACGGCGTGGATCGAGCCGACCAAGGCGGCACCCACCAACAGCAGATCGCCGCGCCACGCCTCGGGCCCCGCACTTGCGCGCTCGCCCAAGGCCACGAACACGCCGGCAAAACCCAACGCGGCTCCGGCGGCCTTGGCAAAGGTCATGCGCTCGCGGCCCATGGCGGTCGCGAGCACCAGCACGAAGATCGGCATCGCCGCGACGACGAGCGCGCCGCGCGCGGCCGGCACATAGGCAAGCCCCGCCGAAAACAGATAGCCGAACCCGCCGAACATCAGCACGCCCAAAGCCGCAACGGGGGCTAGGTCGCGGCGCAATACTCGCGCGCGCGTGGCCGCGAACATGATGGCCGCCATCGCGATACCAGCCCCGCCGCAGCGCAGGAACGCGATCGAGATCGGATCGGACGCGTCGATCACGAAGCGGATCGCGACGGCGGACGAGCCGCCCAGCGTGCTGGAAAGGGCGGCGGCAAAAACCGGAATCAAACGGGACGACGACATGCGGATCCGACTGTGCGCCATCGCGCGCGCGCGCACCAGAGGGCGCGTTGTGCGCATCGCGCAGTGCAGCTATCTTCGACATGCAATAAGGAGTGCGCCATGGAAGATTGGATCGCCCGCCTGTCGGGGCTCGGGCTCGTCTGCGCCATCTATTTTGCCAATGTCGCAAGCCCGGGGCCGAGCAACATGGCCGTCATGGCGTTGTCGATGGAGCGCGGGCGCAAAGCCGGGTTTGCACTTGCCGCCGGCGTGATCGCAGGCTCCTTCACCTGGGCAGGCCTTGCCGCGATCGGCGTTGCGGCCGTGCTGCAGGCTTATGCGGGAGCGCTCGTGTTTCTGAAAATCGGCGGGGCCCTCTATTTTTTCTATCTCGCTTGGCGTGCGGCCAGATCGGCGTGCCGCGCTGCAGCGCCCGCATCGGCAACGGCTGCGGTCGACAGGCGCGAGGGGTTGCGCCTATTCGTGCGCGGCTATCTCATGCATGTCTCGAACCCGAAGGCGATCTTGGGCTGGGTCGCGACGATGGCGATGGGCTTGCGCGTGGGCGAAGACGCCGCCCCGCTCGCCGCGATCTTGGGCGTGTGTTTTGCCATCGGCTGCGCGGTTTTCTCGACCTATGTTCTCGTGTTTTCGAGTGCGACGATGGCGGCCTTCTATTTACGCGTCCGACGCTGGGCCGAGGCCGGTTTTGCGGCGTTTTTCGCCTATGCGGGCTTTCGCCTGCTGACCACCCGCCTCTAGCCCCGCCGGGGTCGATTGCGCGCCCGAAATTGCGTGCTATAACGGCCTCGATACCTTCCCCTTTTTTGTGAGATTCGTCCTTTGGATTCGAAGCCCACCTTGCTGGTCTTGAACGGCCCCAATCTCAATCTGCTGGGCGTGCGCCAGCCGGAAATCTACGGCCGCACGTCGCTCGCCGACATCGAGGCCGATTGCCGTGCGCGCGCCGACGAGCTTGGCTGCACGCTCGATTTCCGCCAGTCGAACCACGAGGGCCAGCTCATCGACTGGATCCAGGAAGCCCGCCAGACGGCCGACGCGATCGGCATCAATCCGGGCGGCCTCACGCACAGTTCGGTTGCCTTGCGCGACGCGCTCGTGGCAAGCGACCTGCCGGTCGTGGAAATCCATCTTTCCAACATCCACGCGCGCGAAGAATTCCGCCACCGCTCCTTCGTGAGCGGCATTGCGCGCGGCGTCATCTGCGGCTTCGGCGCGCAAGGCTATCTGTTCGCCATCGAAGCGCTCGCGCGTTTCGCCGACGCCGAGCAGAACTGACGCGTCCCCTCCCCTATCGTTCCGTTCCCCCACGCGAGATCTAGACCCGCCATGCCGACAAACAAAACGCCCGAGTTTTCGCCCAACCTCGCCACGGTGCGGCGCTTGGCCAAGCTGATGGCCGAAGAGGGCTTGACCGAGCTCGAATTCGAAGACGGCAAACAGCGCCTGCGCTTGGGGCGCGGCGTCGTCGCCGCAGCAGCACCGGCTGCACCCGTTGCCGTCGCCGCACCCGCAACTGCCGCACCCGGAGCAGCAGTCGATGCGGGCGGCGCGCCCGAAGGGGCCGTCACCTCGCCGATGGTCGGCACGTGCTATCTGTCGCCCGAACCGGGCGCGCCCGCTTTCGTGAAGGCGGGCGACCGCGTCAAAGAAGGCCAGACGCTCGTCATCATCGAAGCGATGAAGGTCATGAACCCGATCCGCAGCCCGCGTTCGGGCACGGTCGCGCGGATTCTCGTCGAAAACGGTTCGCCGGTCGAATATGGCGAGCCGCTGATCGTCGTTCTTCCGTGACCGACGCGATGTTCGAAAAAGTCCTGATCGCCAATCGCGGCGAAATCGCACTGCGCATCCACCGAGCCTGCAAGGAACTCGGCATCCAGACCGTGGCCGTGCATTCGACGGCCGATGCCGACGCCATGCATGTGCGCCTGGCCGACGAGGCCGTGTGCATCGGCCCGCCGGCCGCGCGCGACAGCTATCTCAACAAAGCCGCGATCATTTCGGCCGCCGTCATCACCGGGGCGGACGCGATCCATCCGGGCTATGGGTTCCTCTCCGAGAACGCCGATTTCGCGCGCATGGTCGAGGAGCACGGCATCGTGTTCATCGGCCCGAGCCCCGACCACATCTCGATGATGGGCGACAAGATCGAAGCCAAGCGCGCGATGATCGAGCTCAAAGTGCCGTGCGTGCCGGGCTCGGACGGGCCGGTCGCCGACGTCGAAACCGCGCTGAAGCTGGGTGCTGAAATCGGCTATCCGGTGCTGATCAAGGCGGCGGGCGGCGGCGGGGGCAAAGGCATGCGCGTTGCCAACAACGCCGACGAATTGGCCGAAGCCTATCGCAGTGCGCGCAGCGAGGCCGGAGCCAATTTCGGCAACGACGTCGTCTATATCGAAAAGTATCTCGGCCATCCGCGGCACATCGAATTCCAGATCCTCGCCGACGCGCACGGCAATGTCGTGCATCTGGGCGAGCGCGACTGCTCGCTGCAGCGCAAGCACCAGAAGGTGCTCGAGGAAAGCCCGTCGCCCGCGCTCAATCTCGACCAGCGCGCCCGCATGGGCGAGATCGTGACGAGTGCACTCAAGAAGCTCGGCTACCGCAACGCCGGCACGCTCGAGTTCCTGTACCAGGACGGCAATTTCTACTTCATCGAAATGAACACGCGCCTGCAGGTCGAGCATCCGGTCACGGAAATGATCTGCGGGCTCGATCTAGTGCGCGAGCAGATCCGCATCGCGGCAGGAGCACCCCTTGCGTTTACGCAAGAAGACGTGCGCCTGCAAGGCCACGCTATCGAATGCCGCATCAACGCCGAAGACCCCGAGACGTTTGCCCCCGCCCCCGGCCGCGTTGCCGAATATCACCCACCCGGCGGCTTGGGCGTGCGCGTCGATAGCGCGCTCTATTCGGGTTACAAAGTTCCGTCGAACTACGACAGCATGGTGGCCAAGCTCATCGTGCACGGGACCAGCCGCAACGAATGCCTGATGCGCCTGCGCCGCGCCCTCGACGAATACGTGATCGGCGGCATCAAGACCACGTTGCCCTTGCACCGCAAGCTCTTGCAGACGCCCGAATTCATCGACGGGCGCTACGACATCCATTGGCTTGAGCGCTGGATGGGCCTCAAGAAATGACCGGTTCCCAAGTCCTGCACGACGACGACGCCCGCGTGCGCGACTTGGCCGACGACATCGCCAACACGCGCCGCGAGAGCGCCAAAGCGCTGCTACGCGAAGCGAACCTGCCGCAGCCGGGCTTCGTGTGGAATCCCGACGCCGATCTGCTGCCCGTCCCCGTGCTCGCCTCGCTGCGCCGCTTGTGGGACATCGCGCGCGCGACGTCGGATCTGCCGACGGCGGCCCAATTCGAATATCTCGATCTGGGGGCCGCCACCGGCGACGTCGCATGGGCCGAGCCTGCGGAAGGCGCGTTCCAATATGGCTATCGGCGCGTGGGCACGCGGCTTGCGGCGGCCGGCGGCACGGATGCCGCGCGCAACGGCCTCGCGCTTGGCTTGCTGCTGCGCGCCGTCTTGGCTGCCGCCGCCGCACGGCGCAAAGCGATTTTCCTCTTGCATAGCGCACCCGCGCAAGGCGGCCGCCAGGACAGCTGGGCGCGCCTCACCCTGCCGCTCGCCGCCGACCCGAACGGGCCCGTGTGCGGCTTTCTCGTGGGCGCCCTGCCGATGGCGGCAACGCCGGTCGCACTCGGCGGCTTCGGCAAACAGGCCGCATCCTAAGCGACCCCATGGCGGCACTGACCGCACAGCAACTCGTCTGGGCCTACGCCAACGGCGTGTTTCCGATGGCGCCGTCGGCGCAGTCGGCGAAAATCGAATGGTTCGATCCCGATCCGCGCGGCGTGGTGCCGCTCGAGGCCGTGCATGTGCCGCGCTCGCTCAAACGCACGCTGCGACGGGACATCTTCGAAATCCGCGTCGATACGGCGTTCGCCGAGACCATGGCGGGCTGTGCGGAGCGCAGCTCGACCTGGATCAATGCCGACATCAAGCGCGCCTATTTCGATCTGCACGAAATGGGCTTCGCACATTCGGTCGAAAGCTGGTGCGACGGCGAACTTGCGGGCGGCCTCTACGGCGTGCATCTCAAGGGCGCCTTTTTCGGCGAAAGCATGTTCGCGCGCCGCACCGACGCTTCGAAAGTCGCGTTCGTGCATCTGGTGGCAAGGCTGCGCGCGGGCGGTTTTGCGCTGCTCGATACGCAGATGGTGACCGACCATATGTCGCGATTCGGGGCCGTCGAAATTCCGCGCCGCGACTATCGCCGTCGGCTTGCGAGCGCACTCGGGTGCGACGCGACCTTCTACCGCACGGCGGAGCCGGCCGTTCTGGCGGCTTTGCAGTCGTTGACCCAAACGTCGTAGACCGGGTGTTCGAGCGCGGACACAGCCGGGCTCGAGGCGAACATCCAGCCTTTGAACAGATCGACCGGCGCTTCGCCGGCCTTGCGCTCGACGATCTCGATAAAGGCGGCGGTCTCGGGCGGCTCTTCGGGTGCACGCTTGCGGCAGGCGCGCACGGTGATCGTGAGCGGCCCGAATTCGACAGGCTCGCCCACGGGGGCTTCGAGTACCCGCACGCGCCCGGTCACCTTGTCGAGCGTTTGCAGCACGCCGACGGTGCCGGCAACGGCAAGCGGGGCCGTCGATTGCGCGACAGCGGGCGCAACGGCGAAGGCGGCCGAAAAAGCGGCCAGCAGCGGCACCAAGCAGGCGGATTTGCGCATGCCGGATATCAGCGCGGGGCTGCGGCCATGGCGCGCAGCAGCACGCGCGCCACCTGCCGGGCGATGCAGTCGTAGAGCCGGTCGGCCGTGACGGCCGCCTGGGCGGGGCTCAAGCCCTCGAGATGCAGTTGGTTCGTCTCGATGAGATGGCGCATCACGTCGTAGCGCGGGAAAATCAGCACGTCGGCGCGCATCGAAAGATTGCCCATCGCCTCGATGTAAGGCTGGTAGCCGATCAGCCGCGCGGTCTCGCGCGAGAACTGCGGCGTCATCAGAACAAGCTCGGCACCCGAGGTGAGTATGCGGTCGGCTCCATCTTCGAGGGCGGCGGCAAAAGGCTCGGCTCCGATGTTGCGCACGGCCTCGGCCGTTCCGGTTTCCCAGATCACAAGATCGGGCTTGGCCGCGAGCGCATCGGCGGCCATACGCTTGACCATCGCCACGGCCGGGTCGCGCAGCTTGCCACGATTGGCAACCGTGATTTCGGCCTGCGGCAGGCGGCGGCGCAATTCGGCCTCGAGGCGCGCGGGCCACGCGGCGTCGCTCGACGACGCCCCCACGCCGAGCGTGCTCGACGAGCCGATTGCCACGATCGTGAGCTTGCCGTGCGCGAGTTTCTTGGCCGCTTTGGGCAACGTGGTGTCGTCGAAATAAAGCGCGCGCGGCACGTTGCATTGGGCCGGCATGTCGGCCGGCAGCGGTGCAATTGGCGCCGGCGTCTGCGCGAGCGCAAAACACGGCATCGCCAGCGCCAGAATTGCCGCCGCCGCGAAAATCCGCCGGACTATCTCGACCCTGCCCCGCATCATTCGTCCTGCCCGCTGCGCGCCGAACCGGCGCGTTTGCGCGTCTTCGACCACGACAATACCCGCGCCATTCCCAGGAGCAAGAGGCAACCGCCGCCGGTTACCGCTGCCTGGGTCGGCAGATCGCGGCCGAATTCGACCAGCAGCGAATGTCCAGCGACCGAAAGGAAAATTCCGATGCAAAAGATCGGCAGCGAATTCTGGCCGCACAACGTGATCGCGCGCGCGGCAGCGCCCTGCAGCCAGCCCGCATCGCGCGGCACGAGGCGTACCACGACGAGCGCCAGTGCAAGGAAACTCAAGAGCCGCAGCGGCCCGAGATCGGTCTTGTTCGCGAACAGATAGGTGAGTTCGGCAAACGCGGGCGGCACGCCGTCGAAAAAATAGCCGACGCTGATCCAGGCGCGCACGGGCACCACGACGCACAAAAACGCCGCTGCAATCCACACGACAAAGCCGGGGATCGAAATGGGCTTGCCCAAAACGCCGGCACGCCAGCCACAGGCCGCCCCCAGCACAAACAGGAACTGCCAGGCGAACGGGTTGAAAAACCAGGTACCTTCGGGATAGCCCGGCAGATTGAAGCCGACCAGCGGCACGGCGAGATACGTGGCCGCCGACACGACAAGGAGGACCTTGCCGAAACGCGCCAGAAACGGTATCGCGAAGGCAAGACCTGCCAGCAGCACGATGTAGAGCGGCAAGATGTTCATCAGCAGCGGCTGGTGGGCGAGCAGCATCGCCTGCAGGATCGCGATGTGCGGTTCCTGCAGAAAGGCCGCGACCTGCATTTCTTCAACGAACAGCGGATTTTCGAAACGCTGTGCTGTCCAGCTCACTTGGGCGGTGTAGACGACGAACAGAAAAATGTGCGCCACATAGAGCGTCCAGCAGCGTTTGAGCACCTGGACGGAAGCGTAGAGCGTGCCCTCCGGGGCGATCTGGCGGCCGAACACCAGCACGGCCGCGTAGCCCGACAGAAACACGAATATTTCGGCCGCGTCACAGAAGACGAAATTGGCGAGCGTCAGATACGAAAATGCGTTGTCCGGCACATGGTCGATGAAGATGAACAGCAGCCCAAGCCCGCGGAAAAAATCGAGCCGCAGATCGCGCCCCGCCGGGCGAAGTGCCGCATCCATGGTGCGTGTCAGTTCCTGGCCGGCTGGCCCGCACCTTCGGCCGAATTGAAGATAAAGCGGCCGAGCATCTGCACGATGTTCACGGGCGATTGGGTGAATTTGATTTCGCCGCCATTGGCGAGGTTGCGGTCGTCGGCCCCCGGCGCCAGCGCGATGTAGGTGCCGCCGAGCAGCCCTTCGCTCGTGACCTGGGCCGAGCTGTCGGTCGGCAGCTTCACGGAAGCGTCGATCGCGAAGGTCAGCACGGCTTCGAAGCTTTCGGGATCGAGGCGCTGGGCCACGACCGTGCCGACCTTGATGCCGGATATCTTGATGTCGGTGCCGAGGCGCACGCCGTCGATCGCCTTAAATTTGGCGGTGACGGTGTAGCCGCGCACGGGGCGGATATCGGCCGTCGTATAGGCGAAGGCGAGGAACACGCCCGCCACCGCCAACACTACGGCGCCCATCAACGTCTCGACGAGATTTTTGCCCATCGCTTTCGATCGCTCCAAAAAACGGAAAATTCAGGTCAGCGCGGCGTCCAGGCCTCGTAGTCGCCGGTGGCCTTGGCGCGCACGCCGCCGCGATATTCGTGGCCCGGCGGACGGTACGCATTGGGCGTGCCCGTCTGGTTGGGCAAATGCGGCTTGTGCCACGGCTTGGCAGGCGCCAGCCCCTCGGGCGGCGGCGGGGCAGCGATCAGATGGTGCAGCCACGCATGCCATGCGGGCGGCACTTTGGTCGCTTCCGGCTCGCCCTCGTACACGACCCAACGCTTTTCGCGCCGATTGCGCAGAATGCCCGTCTTGTCGCGATAGTAGCGATTGCCGAACGAATCGCGCCCGACTTCGATGCCGCGCCACCAAGTGTAGATTTTCGTCGCAATCGTCATCGTTTCGTCCTGTCCTGGGACGCGCGCCGAATCAGAGAGCAGCGCCCATGTGCCGGGACTATTGCACGGCCCTCCGCCCTCGTCCAGATTGCGGGTCCCATCCTCGCCTCCTCCCGAAAACCTCCCCCGAGCCCTTGGCGCAAATGACCGATTTCTGGCGAAATTCCGGCTACCACCTGCTCGAAACCACGGCTGCCCCGGCCCGCCGCCTGACGCTGACCAACGGATTCTTACGCGCCTATTTGATGCGCCCCGAAATCCGGCCCGTGGCCGAGTCTTGTGCGGCCGAGCGCAAGCTGCATGCGCGCCTGCTCGACGATCCGCGCCACGTTCCCTCCAAGGCCGAGCTTGCCGCATTGGAAGATGCCGACATGCGCGAGAACTACGCCATCCTGCTCGGCTTCTTTGCCAAGCTCATCGCGGCCCCCTCGCTCGAAGAGGCGTATCTGGCGCATTTCCGCAATCCACCCGCGGCCGGTGCCCCGCCGCTGCCGCCGATTTTCTTGGACCAGCTTGCGCACGTGATTTTGCGCCACGCGCTCGACGGCACGGACGATGCGATGCGCGCCCGCGCGGGCGAGCTTCTGTTCCGCAGCCAGCGCGTGACACTCAATGACGGGGCCGTGATGGCCGCCGACGAAGAAATCGTCGAAATGCATGCGGCGCGCCAGCAGGCCGGCGACATGGGCCTTGGCGCCATCGGCGCCTTGCTCAAAGACGCGAACATGCCGGTGCGCAGCGTCGAACTCGATGTGATGACCGAAGCCGACGCCAAGGTCTATTGGGGACGCGACGAGGCACACGATCTGGTGCTCGACCTCACCTTCGGCCGGCCTGGGCTCGATGCGCTCGCGCGCGTGCTCGAAATCTGGGTCGCCCATTTCCTGGGCGCGCGGGTATCGATCCAACCCATGGTGCAGATCAAGGACGAGCGCTGGGTCTGGCATGTGGGCCTCGATGCCGAGGCGAGTACGATCATGAACGACCTCTATCGCGGCCAAACGGTCGAGGAAGATCGACTGCGCCGTATCGTGGCGCTGTTCCGGCTCGATTTCGCCGAACCCGCCTTGATGCGCGCCGACCTTGCCGGCAAGCCCGTCTATTTGGGCCTCGGCCACGATCGCGACATGCGCATCCGCCTCAAGCCGCAAAATCTGCTCGTGAATCTGCCGCTGGCAGCGAGCCATTAGGGGCGACGCGGGCGGTTTTGCGCCGCGTCGCAAAACGACATGCCATTTTTCGGCCTTTTTTTGAATATACGGCGGCATCAGGGTAGAATTAAGCCCATGACTATAAACAACTAAGCCTGGATTTTGAGCGATTCACGAAAGTTCATGCTGCAATGCAGCATGACTAATCTGAGACTCAGACCCCAATCGCAACAAGCTGAAACAAAATGAAAAATTA
The DNA here is from genome assembly GCA_027532905.1 of Magnetospirillum sp. Classification (NCBI taxonomy): domain Bacteria; kingdom Pseudomonadati; phylum Pseudomonadota; class Alphaproteobacteria; order Rhodospirillales; family Rhodospirillaceae; genus Magnetospirillum; species Magnetospirillum sp. The sequence goes on along the minus strand of JAPZUA010000006.1, from coordinate 77,438 downwards.
GTCCTTGACGCGATTTGCTTGGCTTTTTGTAGGTACGGCGGTTGAAACAACAATATATTGATTTTAAATCAGCATCTTGTGGATAATCAGCGCGAAGCCGCAAAATACTGTTGCGGGCGATTCCGGCCTCTGTTCAACATTTGGTAACGAGCTTCGCCCTCCACCACGATATCTAGTGAGGCGGCCTAACCTCTGATCCGGGGACGGAGGGGGAGTCGGCGAAGACGGCGGCAAGGCTTGCGCAGGGGCGCAACAACCAAGCCGCAGCGCCATCAACCGACGTCGTCGCATTTCGACGATGTCCGCAAGAACAAGGGCCGGAGGCCAGCATGCGTATCGAACGTCGATTCACCACGGCAAACCAGGACGCCTACGCGTCGCTCGCCTTCACCACCACGAACAGCGAGATCCGCAACCCCGATGGCTCGGTCGTGTTCCAAGCCAAGGACATCGAGGTGCCGGCAGCCTGGAGCCAAGTGGCGTGCGACGTGCTGGCCCAGAAATACTTCCGCAAGCGCGGCGTGCCCGCCGCCATGAAGCGCGTCGAAGAAAACGACGTGCCGTCGTGGCTGTGGCGCCGCGTGCCCGATGAAGTGGCCTTGGCCAAACTGCCCGAGAACCAGCGCATCCGCGGCGAACAATCGGCCAAAGAAGTGTTCGACCGTCTCGCCGGCACGTGGTGCTACTGGGGCTGGAAGGGCGGCTATTTCGACAGCGAAGACGACGCGCGCGCCTATTTCGACGAAATGCGCTACATGCTGGCGGCCCAAATCGCCGCGCCGAACTCGCCGCAATGGTTCAACACGGGCCTGCACTGGGCCTACGGCATCGACGGCCCCGGCCAGGGCCATTATTACGTCGATTTCCGCTCGGGCAAGCTGACCGCCTCGGACACGGCGTACGAACATCCGCAGCCGCATGCCTGCTTCATCCAGTCCGTCGAAGACGATCTCGTCAACGAGGGCGGCATCATGGATCTTTGGGTGCGCGAGGCGCGCCTGTTCAAATACGGCTCGGGCACGGGTTCGAACTTCTCGCGCCTGCGCGGCGAGAGCGAAAAGCTTTCCGGCGGCGGCAAATCGTCGGGCCTGATGAGCTTCCTCAAGATCGGCGACCGCGCTGCCGGTGCGATCAAGTCGGGCGGCACCACGCGCCGCGCGGCCAAGATGGTGACCGTCGACATCGACCATCCGGATATCGAGAACTACATCAACTGGAAGGTCGTCGAAGAGCAGAAGGTTGCGGCCCTCGTCGCCGGTTCGCGCCTGTGCAACAAGCACCTCAACGACGTAATGGCCGCGTGTGCCAGCGCCACCGGCGACGCCGCCTTCGACCCCAAGCAGAACAAGAAGCTGCGCGACGCCATCAAGGCCGCGCGCAAGTCGCTGATTCCGGAAAGCTACATCCAGCGCATCATCCAGTTCGCCAAGCAGGGTTTCACTTCGGTCGATATCCCGGTCTACGACACCGATTGGGATTCGGAAGCGTACCTCACCGTCTCGGGCCAGAACTCGAACAACTCGGTGCGCGTGACCAACGAGTTCCTGAAGGCGGTGCTCGACAATTCGAAGTGGAAGCTCATGCGCCGCACCGACGGCAAGCTCCACAAGGAAGTCGACGCCAAGGAATTGTGGGACCAGATCGCCTACGCCGCCTGGGCCTCGGCCGATCCGGGCCTGCAGTACGACACGACGATCAACGAGTGGCACACCTGCCCGGCCTCGGGGCGCATCAACGCTTCGAACCCGTGCTCGGAATACATGTTCCTCGACGACACGGCCTGCAACCTCGCCTCGGTCAACCTGCTCGCCCTGCGCAAGACCGACGGCAGCTTCGACACGGCCGCCTTCGAGCATGCCTGCCGCCTGTGGACGGTCACGCTTGAAATCTCCGTGCTGATGGCGCAGTTCCCGTCCAAGCGCATCGCCGAGCTTTCCTACGAGTACCGCACGCTGGGCCTGGGCTTTGCCAATATCGGCGGCTTGCTGATGGCGATGGGCCTGTCCTACGACAGCGACGAAGGCCGTGCGATCTGCGGCGCGATCTCGGCCGTGATGACGGGTGTCAGCTACGCGACCTCGGCTGAGATGGCGAGCGAGCTTGGCGCCTTCCCGGGCTTCGAACCCAACCGCGAGCACATGCTGCGCGTCATCCGCAACCATCGCCGGGCCGCGTACGGCGAAGCGGCAGGCTACGAGGATCTGACGATCCTGCCCGTGCCGCTCGACATCAAGAACTGCAAGGACCAAGTGCTCGTCTCCGCCGCCAAGCGCGTGTGGGACCAGGCCCTTGAGCTTGGCGTCGCGCACGGCTATCGCAATGCGCAGGCGACGGTCGTGGCCCCCACGGGCACCATCGGCCTCGTCATGGATTGCGACACGACGGGCATTGAGCCCGACTTCGCGCTCGTGAAATTCAAGAAGCTGGCTGGCGGCGGCTACTTCAAGATCATCAACCGCGTCGTGCCCGTGGGTCTTGCCACGCTCGGCTACAGCCAGGCGCAGATCGACGACATCATCCTCTACGCGGTCGGCCACGGCACGCTGAAGGGCTCGAACGCGGTGAGCCACGGGGCGCTCCGCGCCAAGGGCTTCGGCGACGCGCAGATCGACGCCCTCGAGGGTGCCCTCAAGACCGCCTTCGACGTGAAGTTCGCCTTCAACAAATGGACGCTCGGCGAAGCCTTCTGCATCGACACGCTGAAGATCACCAAGGCCCAGCTCGACGACCCCGCCTTCGACCTGCTGGCCCATCTCGGCTTCTCGAAGAGCGAAGTCGACGCCGCGAACATCTATTGCTCGGGCTCGATGATGCTTGAAGGGGCACCGCACCTGAAGGACGAGCATCTGGCCGTGTTCGACTGCGCCAATCCGTGCGGTCGCTTGGGCAAGCGCTATCTCTCGGTCGACAGCCACATCCGCATGATGGCGGCCTCGCAGCCCTTCATCTCGGGTGCGATCTCGAAGACCATCAACATGCCGGGCCAGGCGACGGTCGAAGACTGCAAGGAAGCCTATCTGCTGTCGTGGCGCTTGGCGCTCAAGGCGAACGCCCTCTATCGCGACGGCTCGAAGCTCTCGCAGCCGCTCGCTTCGATCGTGGGCGAAGACATCGACCTGCATGAAGAGGTCGAGGAAATCGTCGCAGCTCCCGCGACCGCCAAGGTCGAGCGCGTAGTCGAGCGCATCATCGAGCGCGTGTCGGCGGCAGCAAGCCGCCAGCGCCTGCCGAACCGCCGCAAGGGCTATACGCAGAAGGCGATGGTCGGCGGCCACAAGGTCTATTTGCGCACCGGCGAATACGAGAGCGGCCAGATCGGCGAATTGTTCATCGACATGCACAAAGAGGGTGCCGCCTTCCGCAGCCTCATGAACAACTTCGCGATCGCGGTCTCGATCGGCCTGCAATACGGCGTGCCGCTCGAAGAATACGTGGAGGCCTTCACCTTCACGCGTTTTGAACCCAACGGTCCCGTCCAGGGCAACGACGCGATCAAGAACGCGACCTCGATCCTCGACTACATCTTCCGCGAACTGGCCGTGTCGTATTTGGGCCGCGACGACCTCGCCCATGTGGTGCAGGACGATCTCGCCCCCGATTCGATCGGCAAGGGCGAGCGCGCTTCGGATCTGCCGGGCGAAGGCTCGGCGGCCGCCGCAGCCGCCCTCGACGCGGTCAAGAAGGTCGCCTCGACCGGCTTCGTGCGCCAGCGCTTCAAGGTGCTGCCGGGCGGGACCGCGCCGCGCGCCGCCGCCACGGCCTTGGCCGGCGACGTCGCCCTGCTCGAGGAAGAGGAAGAAGCCAACGCGCCCGCGATCGGCGACATCCGCGAGGATGCAAGCGTGGAAGCAGCCTTGGCCGAAGCCGACCAGTCGGACGCCGCCGAAGCCGGCCGCCAGCCGATCGGCTTTGCCATCGAAGCTGTCGCCACGGCCATGAATGCGGCCTTGAACGCCTCGGGTGCTGCCGCACCGGTCGTGGGCAAAATCGCCCAGGTCCGCGAGGCCCGCATGAAGGGTTATACGGGCGACTCATGCGAAAACTGCGGCTCGATGGCGATGGTGCGCAACGGCACGTGCACCAAGTGCGTCGATTGCGGCTCGACGAGCGGGTGCTCGTAAAGCGCGTACGAGACACCCTCGCAATACGAGGAGGGCCGGTCGCTTGCGACCGGCCCTTTTTGTTTGGCGCAAGCCTCGCTAAAGTCGGGGCATGAGCCCGGCCAAACTCCGCATTGCATTGATCCACGCGCTTCGCGATTCGGTCGCTCCGGCGATGGAGGCGATGGCGCGCGGCTGGCCGGACGCGGCGCCCGTCAATTTGCTCGACGATTCGCTGTCGGCCGATCTGGCGCGCGACGGGCATCTGACGGACGCGATGACCGGCCGATTCGTGAGCCTTGCCAAATACGCCGTCGCGAACGGGGCCGACGGCATCCTCTTTACCTGCTCGGCCTTCGGGCCGGCCATCGAGGCAGCGCGGTCTGCCGTTTCCGTCCCCGTCCTCAAACCCAATGAGAGCGCTTTTGCGGCTGCCCTTGCGGCCGGTTCGGCGATCGGCCTCTTGGTCACGTTCCCGGGCTCGCTCGCACCCTTGGGTGCGGAGCTGCGCGCGCTGGCGGCGGGCCGCGATCTGTCGCTTGCCGCCCATATGGTGCCCGACGCGCTTGCAGCATTGCAGACCGGCGACGGGGCGACGCACGACCGGCTGATCGCGGCGGCGGCCCGCAAATTGCCGCCGGGCAATGCGGTGGTGCTCGGGCAGTTCTCGATGGCGCGCGCACGAACGCAGGTGCAAAGCGCCGTCGCAGCCACCGTGCTGGCAACGCCCGACGCCGCCGTCGCCGATCTGCGCGGCAGGCTCGGCGCATGAAGCCCGATCCGCGGCCCGAAACGCTCGTCGAGCGCTACGACGACCGTGCCTTGCGCGAGATGCTGCGCCTCGCGGGCGACTCTCTCGAAGGGCTGTTGATGCGCCAGGTGCCGTTCGTCGAAGGCGATCTCGACCGCGAGATTTTCGACGATGCGGCGCGCAGCGGCTGCCTGCGCTTCAAGGATCCGACCGGCGCTTTCGCCGACGAGCAGATGACGTTCGACACGCGCATGGGTCGCCTCGACGCGGCCCGCCCCATCGACCCCAAAGCCCCGCCCGGCAGCGCCCAGCTCGTGCGCTCCGGCAACGAATCGACGCTGATGCGCGACAACGATCCGGGCACGGAATACAACCGCCGCGTCGTCGAAATCGTGTCGCAAGTGCTGGGCCTCGGCATCGCCGAAACCGTGACGCTGGGCCAGCCTTTGCCGTTTTCGGCCCTCATCTATCTGCGGCCGCTGCCCACGCCCGAGGATTCGGGCGACCGTTTCGTCGAGCAGATCATCGCGGCCCTCGCGCGCTACAAGCCGCAGGCGATCAAAGACAAGCGCATGTTCGACGCGACCTACGAAAAGCTCGTGAAGCGCCTAGTCGCGTCGGGCATAGCACCCAACCGAATGATGCCGATCAATCTGCACGAAACCATCCTGCAGGAATCGTTGCGCGCGATGGTGAAGGTCGAGATCTGGCGCAAATTGTGGCGCTGGACGATCGAGTGCCACACGCAGGTCGTGGATCTGCGCACCGTGCAGGCGATCATCGCCAACCAGGATCTCACGCGCCACGTGCGCGATCTCGAAGAAGCGCTCAAACGCATCGCCAAGATCGTCGGCAACTATTCGGCCAATGGCTGCGCGCTCTACGGGCGCGCTGTCGGCGGCACGGATTTCTACGTCGAAGCGATGCCCGCCATCATCTATATCCGCGACGCGCGCCCGATCGTGGAAGACCTCTTCGCGCGCGTGAATGCGTGGTCGGCGATCTGGACGGGCTTTCCCAAAGCGGGCTCAATCAAAGAAGGGCTCGACCGGTTCCAGCCGCATCTGCATTCGATGCGCCAAGTCGCCGCCATGGCGATCCCGCGCGCGGTCGCGGGCTAAAGCGTTTTCAGCGCACGAGACCGAAACGCCGCAGCATCGCGGCCAACGCATCGCCCGCTACGGGCACCACGCGCCCCGGCGGCGCCTCGAACAGGGCCGGGTCGAGCGTGCCGAGGGCTGCATTCTCGAAGCGCCAATCGAATGTGCCGGGTGTGCCTTGCGCTTCGCCCGCCCCTTGCAGGCGCCACAGTATGCCTTCGTTGCCGACCCAGGCAAAACCGTCGAAGGCCGGGTCGGCAGCCGTGCGCGTCAAACGCAATTTCGACATCGCAATGCCCGAAATGGTTTCGCGCGCGACAAGTTGCTCGCGGAACCCCTCGCCGCCAAGGGCGCGCGGGCTCAAGCCGATGCCCGAAATGTCGGTCTGGAAGGCCAAGCCCAGACTCGGCAGCACGAACCACGCAATGTCGCGATCAAGCCGAGCCACAACCGTGTGCGCCACGGAGCCGCTGCGCGCCTCGTAGCGGATCGCCGTCCGAGTGCGATAGAGGCGCGCGGGCAAGGTCTCGCGGCCGAAATAGCCGTCGATCGCATAGTCGCGCGGGACCGCGAAGGCCGACGCAGCGCGGCCTTGCGCATGCGTGCTGCCCGCCGCACTTGCCGCACCAAGAATCCCGGCCAAAAACAAACGTCGCTGCATGGGTTCGATCCTATCGCGACTTCTGGCATTCGCAAGGCCGCTCGGCTAACGTTCCAACGGCACGGCACCGCCGTTTGTTCCCCCCGCTTTGGAGAAATCGATGCCCGGAAAAATCGACGCCCGTCTGGCCGAACTGGGCCTGGTCCTTCCCGCAGCGGCTGCACCGGCAGGCAACTACGTGCCCTATGTGGTCAGCGGCAAGCTCGTGTTCGTGGCGGGCCAAATCACCTTGCAGGACGGCAAGCCGCAATTCCTCGGCAAGCTCGGCCGCGAATTCGGCATCGAGGAAGGCCAAGCGGCAGCGCGCCTGTGCGCGATCAATATCCTGTCGCAGCTGCGCGCGGCCGCGGGCGGCGATCTCGACCGTATTGTGCGCGTCGTGCGCCTGGGCGGCTTCGTGAACTGCACGCCCGATTTCGTCGACCAGCCGCAAGTCATCAACGGCGCTTCCGACCTTATCGTCGCCGTGTTCGGCGAAGCGGGCAAACATGCGCGCGCGGCCGTGGGCGCACCGTCGCTGCCGCGCGGCGTTGCGGTCGAGATCGAAGCCGTCGCCGAGCTTGCCTGACGCATGGCCGACGGCGACCGCAATCTCTCGCTCGAGACGATCGAAGGCCTCGATGCGGTCGCGGCAGCCGAGTGGGATGCCTGTGCGGGAGCCGACAATCCGTTTGTGTCGCACGCCTTCCTGCGTGCGATCGAAGAGTCGGGCTCGGCCTCAGCCGAAACCGGCTGGCAGCCGCATCATTTGATCGCGCGCGACGCTGCCGGCACGCTCGTGGGTGCCGTGCCGATGTATGCCAAGGGCCATTCCTACGGCGAATACGTGTTCGACCATAGCTGGGCCGACGCCTATCGCCGGGCGGGCGGGCGCTATTATCCGAAGCTGCAGGTCTGCGTGCCGTTCACGCCGGTTCCGGGGCCGCGCCTGCTCGTGCGCCCCGGCCCCTTGGCCGAGGGCGTGCGCGAAGCGCTGGCGGCTTCGATGGCCGATCTGCCCAAGCGGCTCAACGTGTCGTCGCTGCACGCAACCTTCTGCACGGAAGAAGAAGCCGGCGTGTTCGCCGATGCGGGCTTCATCCTGCGCCGCGGTTTCCAGTTCCACTGGACCAATCGCGGCTATGCCGATTTCGAAGCGTTCCTCGCCGAGCTCTCGCATTCGCGGCGCAAATCGATCCGCAAGGAGCGGCGCGAAGTGGCGCAGATGGGCGTCGAACTCGTGCGCCTCACGGGCGACGCGATTCTACCCGAGCATTGGGACGCGTTTTTCGAGTTCTACATTTCCACGTCCGACCGCAAATGGGGCAGCCCCTATCTCACGCGCGAATTTTTCGACATGTTGGGGGCGCGCATGGCCGACAAAGTGCTGCTCGTGATGGCGCGCAAAGACGGGCAATGGGTTGCAGGAGCGCTGAACCTCATCGGCAGCGATACGCTCTACGGCCGCAATTGGGGCTGTGCGGGCGACTTCAAGCATTTGCATTTCGAGGCGTGCTACTACCAAGCGCTCGATTTCGCGATCGAGCGCAAACTCACGCGCGTCGAAGCGGGTGCGCAAGGCGAGCACAAGCTCCAGCGCGGCTACATGCCCGTACCGACGTGGAGTGCGCACCGGCTGCGCGACGCCGGATTCGACAAAGCCGTGCGCGATTTCTGCGCCAACGAAGCGCAAGCGGTCGAAGCGCATTGCCGCGAGCTTGCGGCGGCGGGCCCCTTCAAGGCGGCGGGTCCGCAGGCGTAACAGGCGGGCTCGCAGCCGCCGCATTGCGCGTCGCCACCTCGTGGCGCATTTCGGCCGCAACGACCTTTTCGGTCATTACGCGCAAATTGTTCACGAACATGCGCAAGAGTGCGCGCACGAACGGGTCGGTGCTGCGCAGCTTTTCCTGGAACTGGTCGGCCGGGACCGCGAGCACGACCACGTCGCTCGCCGCGATCGCGTCCGCCATGCGCGGTTTGCCGTCGATGAGCGCCATCTCGCCGAAAATCTCGCCGGCCGCCAGCGTCGCAATGAGCCGGTTCTGTCCGGCCACAGGCCGCACGATATCGACGGTCCCGCTCTGGATCACATAGGCGACGTCGCCCGCATCGCCCTTGCGGAAGATGGCCTTGCCCGCCCGATAGGTCTTGCGCGGCAGGAACTGCGACATGGTCCCTTTCCTGCAATTGCCCCGCGATGGGCCCCGCGATCAGCCGCGCTACCCGGCGAGTGCCGGCACTTTGGGAGCACCCTTTTCGGGCGGGGCCGGCGGCGGATAGTCGAAAGCGAGTTTGCCGTTTTCGACCTTCACGCGCACCTTGCCGCCCTTGGCGAGCTTGCCGAACAGCAATTCGTCGGCCAGCGGCTTCTTGATGTTCTCCTGGATCACGCGGCCGAGCGGACGCGCCCCGTAGAGCTCGTCGTAGCCCTTTTCGCCGAGCCACGTGCGCGCTTCGTCGGACACCTGGAGAGCCACCTGACGGTCGGCCAATTGGCGCTCGAGCTGGCCCACGAACTTGTCGACGACCTTGTGGATCGTGTCCTGCGACAGGCGCGCGAACCCGATCGTGGCGTCGAGGCGGTTGCGGAATTCCGGCGTGAACATGCGCTTGATCGCCTCTTCGTCTTCGCCCGTGCGCATCTCGTTGCCGAAGCCGATCGCGGCTTTGGCCTGTTCGGCGGCCCCTGCGTTCGTCGTCATGATCAGGATCACGTTGCGGAAATCGACGTTCTTGCCGTTGTGGTCCGTGAGCTTCCCGTGGTCCATGACCTGCAGCAGAATATTGTAGAGATCGGGGTGCGCCTTCTCGATTTCGTCGAGCAGCAGCACGCAATGCGGATGCTGATCGATCGCGTCGGTGAGCAGGCCGCCTTGGTCGAAGCCGACATAGCCCGGCGGCGCACCAATGAGGCGCGACACGGTGTGGCGCTCCATGTATTCCGACATGTCGAAGCGCTTGAGTTCGACGCCGAGCGACAAGGCAAGCTGGCGTGCGACTTCGGTTTTGCCGACACCCGTGGGGCCGGAGAACAGATACGAACCGATCGGCTTCTCGGGCTCGCGCAGACCTGCGCGCGCCAGCTTGATCGACGCGCACAACGCGTCGATCGCGCGGTCCTGGCCGTAGACGACGCCCTTGAGCTGGCTTTCGAGATTCTGCAGCACGGTCTTGTCGTCGGTCGAAACCGATTTGGGGGGGATGCGGGCGATCTTGGCGATCGTCGCTTCCACATCCTTGACCGCGATCGTCTTCTTGCGCTTGGCGGGCGGCAGCAGCATCTGGGCCGCCCCCACCTCGTCGATCACGTCGATCGCCTTGTCGGGCAGCTTGCGGTCGTTGACGTAGCGCGCCGACAGCTCGACCGCGGCCTTCACCGCGTCCTTCGTGTAACGCACCTTGTGGTGCTCTTCGTAGTAGGGCTTGATGCCTTCGACGATCTTGATCGCATCTTCGATCGACGGTTCGTTGACGTCGATCTTCTGGAAGCGGCGCACAAGCGCGCGGTCCTTTTCGAAATAGCCGCGATATTCCTTGTAGGTCGTCGAGCCGATGCAGCGCAACTGGCCCGAGGCGAGTGCGGGCTTCAACAAGTTCGACGCGTCCATCGAACCGCCGGACGTCGCCCCCGCACCGATCACGGTGTGGATCTCGTCGATGAACAGGATGGCGTTTTCCTGCGCTTCAAGTTCCGAGAGCACGGCCTTCAAGCGCTCTTCGAAATCGCCGCGATAGCGGGTACCCGCAAGCAGCGTGCCCATGTCGATCGAATAGATCGTGGCGTTGAGCAACACTTCGGGCACTTCGCCCTTCACGATCTTGCGCGCGAGCCCCTCGGCGATCGCCGTCTTGCCAACGCCGGGGTCGCCCACATAGAGCGGGTTGTTCTTGAAGCGCCGGCACAGAATCTGGATCGTGCGTTCGACCTCGGCCTCGCGGCCGATCAGCGGATCGATTTTGCCTTGCGTCGCCTTCTTGTTGAGATTGACGCAATAGGCGGCAAGTGCCCCTTCTTTGCCCTTGGATGCCGGCTTCTCGGCCGCACGCTCGGGACCGCGCTCGGGACCGCGGTCGTTCGACTGGCCGGTCGTTTCGTCTTCCGAAGCACCGCGCACGCGGCGCGGCTCGGAACGGCCCGGCACCTTCGCAACACCGTGCGAGATGTAGTTGACCGCATCGAGGCGCGACATGTCCTGCTCCTGCAGGAAATAGACGGCGTGGCTCTCGCGCTCGGAGAACATCGCCACGAGCACGTTGGCCCCCGTCACTTCTTCGCGGCCCGAGGACTGCACGTGGATCGCGGCCCGCTGCAGCACGCGCTGGAAGCCCGCCGTGGGCTTGGCTTCGCCGCCGCGCGAGGTCACGAGACCCGCCAATTCGTTGTCGAGATACTGGCCGAGATCGCGGCGCAGCTTGTCGATATCCACGCCGCAAGCGCGCAAGACGGCGACCGAGTCTTGGTCTTCGGTCAGTGCCAGCAGCAGATGTTCGAGCGTGGCGTATTCGTGGCGGCGTTCGTTGGCGTGTGCCAATGCGCGGTGCAGGCTCTGTTCGAGATTGCGCGACAACATGTGCGTGTCTTCCCCTCCCCTGGGCCCGGGAGGCAACGCTGCGACGGCAGCGCGCCCCGAACGGAGCCTGGCAAACCGCTGTACCGAACCCGACGCGACGCGACGTTTGGAGTCCGACATTCGAACTCTACGCTCGCAACGCCGACTGCGCCATCGATAGCGCAAAAACTTTGCGAGCCGAGACTCTGCAAACGTCGGGCCGTTCGGGTTCGCCTGCAGCAGCGCGGTATCGGACGAAGTCCGAAGTTGCAGCGCCGCCATCGACGAATTCAGCGACCAAGATCAATTTAGGACGATCGGCGCCCAATTGCGAGAGATGGGCACCACAAGATTTTGATTTCGTTTTTGATCAGTCTTTTTCGAGCGTGCAGCGCAGCGGATGCTGGTTGCGGCGCGCAAACTCGGTCACTTGATTGACCTTCGTCTCCGCGACCTCGTACGTGAACACGCCGCACACGCCGACACCGCGCTGGTGCACCTGCAGCATGATCGCAGTCGCGGCCTCGCGGTTCTTCGAGAAAAACCGCTCGAGCACATGCACGACGAATTCCATCGGCGTGTAGTCGTCGTTGAGCATCAAGACCTTGTACATGGCGGGCTTTTTGGTCCGCGTACGGGTTTGCAGCGCAACGCCGTTACCAAGCCCGTCGTCGCCAGGACCCCGATCGCCGTCCTTCTCGTCGCCCATCCGCAGCAGATTTCGATCGATCATTGCCTTTTTGTCCCCAATTCCGCCGCGGATGATATGGCATTCAGGGGGGCCGTTAAAAGGGGGTGCATTGCCCGTGCGCGCCGATTTGCGCAGAATCCTTGCGAAAAAGAAAAACCCGCCGACCTCGCGGCCGACGGGTTTTTGCAGGCAGGCGGCAGAGCCACCCACGGGCCATTAGGCCGCGTTGGCAGGCTTCAGCAGCTTTTCGACCGCGACATTGACGCGGGCGTTGATCGGCTGGATCGCTTCGTTGGCGACCTTGATCGACATTTCCGACAGCTTGGTGCTCTCGGCAACGTACTTGTCGAAGGTCGTCTTGGCGAAGTCGGTCTGCAGGTCGACGGCTTCCTTCAGCGTCTTGGCGCCGAGGAGCGCCTTGGCGACGGCGGCCGAAGCTTCGACCGTTTCCTGGGTCAGCGCGTACCAAGCCTTGCCGACATTTTCGAAGCCCTTGGCGTAGAGCGTCGAGGCGACGACGAATGCGTCGACGTTTTCCTTCGAGAACGCGGCCATGTCGGCAACGGCCTTGGTCGTCTGGGCCTGCGCCTTTTCGACCTGTTCCTTGGCCTGACCCATATAGTCTTCGAAGCCCTTCGGGTTGAACATCTGGGCGATCTGCTGGAATTGTTCGGTCATGGGAGATCCTTTCTCGATCTTCGGGGCGATCATTGCGACCGCCGGTTGGGTTGCAGGTGCTTTGGGTGCCGCCGATGCGGCCTGCGGTGCTGCGACAGGCTGGACCGGCGGGGGGGTGGCCTCCGGCGTGCGCAGCGCAGGTTGAACCGCTTTCGGCGGAGCAGTTTCGGCTTTCGAAGCGGGAGCAATCGCGACGTCGGCCTTGCCCTGCGGCTTGACCGGCGACGCCTTTGCGCCCTTGTTTTTGCCCTTGGATTTACCCATCACGGCACCCGCTTCCAATGTCGAAATGCTGCAATGCAGCATGCCAACAATATATGCGATTCGCCGGCAGCTTCAAGCGATAATTGTGCGCTGCAGCATAAATCCGTCGCTGCGATATCTAACCATATGAAAGAAATACTAAATCAGTAAAGGCTCGAGGGTCCGACAATCCCGTTCGGCGCCAGCCGAACCTCGAATGTACGATCGCCACCCGCTTCGCGGACCCGGTCGCGATATGCGGCATATGCGTTCTCGGGCGGTGCCGCAAAGGGAATCTCGGTTTTATCGTGCATCAACAGCAAGGCTGGAAACGCCAATGTCGGTGCGAGGCTGCCCGCAGCGCGCCAGCCGTTGATGTGGAACTTGCCCTCGGCACAGGCCGTCACGATCCAATAATAGTCCCACGACGGGAAGGCGATGTCGGTGCGCGTTGGGGCGCCGAAGCCATCCGCCTCGAGTGCGCGTGCCAAAGCACGGTAGGTATCGAGATCGAGGGTGGCCGTGCTTTCGCGCTCGGGCCGCCACGGGTTTTTGTAGCCGCCGCCGTAGCTGAACAAAGTGATATTGGCGGCCGATACGACCGTGCGCAGGGTTGCCCCTTCGGCGGTGCGCACGAGATCGTAGACGCGGGTCTGGTCTTCGTAGTCGCCGTTGTAGACGAGCCGATAGCGCGCGGGCGCCCCGGCGACGCAGGCTTCGCGAATGTCGCGGCCTTCGAGCAGCGCAAACCACGACAGACGCCCCACGACCGGCGTGCGCGCCTGCTCGACATTGCTGCAGGCGGCCGTCGCCAAGATGGCGGCGAGTGCGAACAAAGCTTTGGCCTGCATCGTTGTCGTCCTCGTGGGCATTTCTAGAGTCGGTCGCAATTGCCTGGAATCACGAATATATGGTGACACTATTGCGAGGCACAGGTAATGTCGAGTCGCTGAAATATTCTGCAACAAGACACAGCAAAGGCTGCCTCGACGATGCGCATCTCCGATCGCTTTCTCCGGCTTGCTTTCGCGACCTTGGCCGTTGTCGGCATGGCCGCTTTGTCGATGCCGGCGCAGGCACGTTACGCTTCGATCGTCGTCGATTTCGAGACCGGCCGTGTGCTCAGCGAACAGGGGGCCGACGAACGTCGCCATCCCGCGTCGCTGACCAAGATGATGACGCTGTTTTTGATCTTCGAGGCCCTTGACCAAAAGAAGATCACGCTGGACCAACGCTGGAACGTGACCGCCTTTGCTGCCGGACAGTCTCCGACCAAATTGGGGCTGGAAGAAGGCGACCGTGTTCGCGTGCGGGACGTGATCCTCGGCCTCGTCACGCGCTCGGCCAACGACGCGGCCGTCGTCGCCGCCGAAGGTCTGGGCGGCACCGAGCCCCGCTTTGCCGAGATGATGACGCGCCGTGCGCGCCAGCTTGGCATGAGTGCCACCGTGTTCATGAACGCCTCGGGCCTGCCGCACGACCAGCAAATCACCACGGCGCGCGACATGGCGACCCTCGGGCGCGAGTTGATCCGCCAGTATCCGCACCACTACCATTATTTCTCGACCACGGAATTCAGCTACGAAGGCCGCCAGTTCGCGAATCACAACCGGCTCATGCGCTGGTACGAAGGGGCCGACGGCATCAAGACCGGCTTCATCCGCGCGTCGGGCTTCAACCTCGTCGCCTCGGCCATGCGCGACGGTCGGCGCATCGTCGGTGCCGTGATCGGCGGCCCGAACCCCAGCGAGCGCGACCAGTATATGGGCAAGCTGCTCGATGCCGGTTTCGAGCGCCGGGCGCCCAATATCGCGGTCGCCCAAGCGCCGACCGCCCCTGCGGCCGCGCGCAATCAGACGGCCCGCAACCAGACGGCCAACGCCGCCAAACCGAAGCCCGCTGCCGCCGCGCCGGCCAAGCCCGCCGCCGTCAAAAGCGAAAAGCCCGCCTCGAGCCAGCAGCGCACCGACGCCGCCCCGGCGCAAGGCGAATGGGCCATCCAGGTCGGCGCCTTCAACCAACGCGTCGCCGCGCGCAAGGCCGCCGAAGACGCCAGCCGCATCGCCGCCCAGCATGTGGCGAAGGCCGAGATCCAAATCCTCGGGCCTGCCTCGGCGGCGCGCAATGCCGCTGCCCATCGCGCCCGCCTCACCGGCCTCACGCAAGCCCAAGCGCGCGCTGCCTGCCGGGCGCTCGACGCCAAAGACATGGATTGCATGATCGTGGGCCCGTCCGCCGAGCGCCGCCAAAGCGGTGCGTCGGTCGCCAACGCCGGTTAACGCGGCGCCCAGGGCTGGGTCTTGAGCTCGGCCATGAAGTTTTTTTTGTGCCGCCGGACCCAGGCTTCGTAGTCCCAGGGCTGCGGGGCGACGACGAATTCCACCGAACCGTCCTCGACGAACAAAACGGCTTCCCGGGCTTTGCCGTTTGCGTCGATCGCCGAAACAATCCTTCGGCCGTAGCCGGGACCTTCGTAGATGTCGAGCAAGCGGCCGGCCGCTTTGTCGAGGCCACGGGCCAGTACGCCGTCGATCGACGCCGTGCGATCGGGCCGCGCGATCGGAAAACTGGCACCTTTGAGCGCGAACCGTCGCCAGCCCTCAAGCCGGGCGGGCTCGACCGCGGCGGGCGCAAGATCGCCCATCACATGGCGGCGAATGTCGGGGTCGATCAGCGTGCCGTAGAAGAAGTAACGCATCGCGACCCGCACCCGATCTAGTGGCCGGAAGCCGCGTCGTCGGGCAAAGCGATGCCCGAGGCCGCAAGCTGCGCTTCGAGGGCCGCCTGGAGGCGCGCCAGACCGGCCGCATCCTTGGCCTCGCAGCGGGCGACCAGCACGTCCTGCGTGTTGGAGGCGCGCAACAGCCACCAGCCGTCGGCCGTGGTCACGCGAACGCCGTCGACATCGCTGACCTTGGCGCCCGATGCGGCAAGCCGCGCTTTGACCTCATCGACCACGCCGCGCTTTCGCGTGTCGGCGCAAGGAAAACGCAACTCCGGCGTGTTGACGACGTTCGGCATGCGGTCGCGGAAATCGGCGAGCGAGGCTTCCCCGCCGACGAGGATCGCGAGCAGCCGCAGGGCCGCGTACATCGCATCGTCGAACCCGTACCAGCCGTCGGCGAAAAAGATATGGCCCGACATTTCGCCGGCCAAGGGTGCGCCCGTTTCCGTCATCTTCGTCTTGATGATCGAGTGGCCGGTCTTCCACATCAAAGGCACACCGCCCATGCGCGCGATCTCGTCGAACAGGACCTGGCTTGCCTTGACGTCCGCGATGATCGTCGAACCCGGAAGTCGAGAAAGGATCTCCGACGCCAACACGGCGACGAGCTGGTCGCCCCACAGAATGCGGCCCTGCCCGTCCACAACGCCGATGCGGTCGCCGTCGCCGTCGAAGGCAATGCCAAGATCGGCCTTCTCGGCCATCACGGCGTTCTGCAGCTGGACGAGGTTCTTGGCGACCGTCGGATCGGGATGGTGGGCAGGAAACGTGCCGTCGATGTTTTCGTTGAGCAAAATATGGCGACCCGGCAGCCGCTTGGCGACGGCAACAAGAACCTCGCCCATCGAGCCGTTGCCGGCATCCCACACGATCGTGAGCTTCTTGCCCGCCTTCGGGAAATCGCGCAGCAGCCGGTCCACGTAAGCCGCCTGCACGGCAAGATCGCCAACGCTTCCCTTGCCCGAAACCAAGTCGCCGGCCGCAACGGCACGTCCCATGGCCTGGATCTCCGGGCCCCAGAACGAGGCCTTGGCGCGCATCATCTTGAAGCCGTTGTAGTCGGCCGGATTGTGCGAGCCCGTGATCATCACGCCGCCGTCGAGATGGTTTTCGCGCACGGCGAAATAAAGCTGCGGCGTGGGCCCAAGGCCGGTGCGCAACACCTCGAGCCCGCTATCGGCCAAACCCTTGGCCGTTTGCGCCATCATTTCGGGCGACGACAGACGCCCGTCCCACCCAAGCGCCACACGGCTGCCGCCGCTGCTTGCGATCGCCGACCCAAAGCCGCGCCCAAGCGCGTAGGCATCCGCCACATGCAGCGTTTTGCCGACAATGCCGCGCACGTCGTATTCGCGCAGGATGGTGGCTTCGAAGGTGTGGCGGAAACTCATTCCTCGGCTCCGGAACCGACGGCCGCCGCGGGGCGCCCGACCGAATGGTAGACGAAGCCCGCCGCCTTCATGTCGGCCGGCGAATAGACATTGCGCAGATCGACGACGATCGGCGATTTCAGCAGCTTCTTGACGCGATCGAGCTGCAGCGAGCGGAACTGGTTCCACTCGGTCACGATGACGAGGCAGTCGGCCCCTTCCATCGCGGCATAGGCGTCCTTCGCAAGCTCGACGCCGGGCAGCATGTGCTTGGCCTCATGCATGCCTTCAGGATCGTAGGCGACCACGCGGGCACCGGCGGCCTGCAAGGCGGGCAGAATGTCGAGCGACGGGCTGTCGCGCATATCGTCGGTGTTGGGCTTGAAGGTGAGGCCGAGCACGGCCACCGTCTTGCCTTTGACCGAACCGCCGCAGGCAGCGACGACCTTTTCGGCCATGCGCTTCTTGCGCTTGTCGTTGATGTCGACGACCGTTTCGATGATGCGCAGCGGCGAGCCGTAATCCTGAGCCGTCTTCACCAAGGCCAGCGTGTCCTTGGGGAAACACGAGCCGCCGTAGCCGGGACCGGGATGCAGGAACTTCTTGCCGATGCGCCCGTCGAGGCCGATGCCCTTGGCGACGTCGTGCACGTCCGCACCCACTTTTTCGCACAGATCGGCGATCTCGTTGATGAACGTGATCTTGGCCGCAAGGAACGTGTTGGCGGCGTATTTGATGAGCTCGGACGTCTCGAGGGCCGTGAACACGATCGGCGTTTCGATCAGATAAAGCGGGCGATAGAGCTGGCGCATCACGTCGCGCGCGCGCTCGCTTTCGGCCCCAATAACCACGCGGTCGGGCCGCATGAAGTCGCCGATCGCGGCCCCTTCGCGCAGGAACTCCGGGTTCGAGGCGACGTCGAACTGCGCATCGGGCCGCACGGCCTTGATGCGGCGGGCGACTTCGCGACCCGTACCCACGGGTACTGTCGACTTTGTCACGACCACGGCATAGCCGGTCAATGCGCGGCCGATCTCTTCGGCGGCGGCGTAAACGTAAGAGAGATCGGCATGGCCGTCGCCGCGGCGCGACGGCGTGCCGACCGCGATGAACACAGCATCGGCTCCGGGGACGGCGGCTTTGAGATCGGTCGTGAAGGACAGGCGACCGGCCTTCACGTTCGATTCGACGAGCTTGTCCAAGCCCGGCTCGAAGATCGGAATGCCGCCGGCCTTGAGGCGCGCGATCTTGCCTTCGTCCTTGTCGACGCAAACCACGTCGACGCCGAATTCCGAGAAGCAGGCTCCGGTCACCAGGCCGACATAGCCCGTTCCCACCATGACGATGCGCATGTTCGATTCCCTTTAAGTGTAGCGCTTGATGACGGCTTGCGCCGCCGGCCCCAGATCGGCGCGCGCCAGCGCAAACGCGATCTGGGCTTCGAAAAAGCCGATTTTGTCGCCGCAATCGAAGCGCTGGCCTTCGAAGCGATAGCCGTGGAACGGGCTCGTGCCGATCATGGGCACCAGCGAATCCGTGAGTTGGATTTCGCCGCCTGCCCCTTTGGACTTCTTGTCGAGATGGGCAAACACGGCGGGCTCGAGAATGTAGCGGCCGATCACGGCGAGCGTGGACGGCGCTTCTTCGGCCTTCGGCTTTTCGACGAGGCCGCGCACCTGCACGAGCCGCCCGTCGTCGCGGCCGGGCGACAGAATGCCGTAGCGCTGCGTATGCGCCTTCGGCACGTCCATCACCGCAACCATGTTGCCGCGCACTTCGGGATAGATATCGCACATTTGCTTGAGTGCAGGCGTCTTGGCCAAGATCAAATCGTCGGCGAGCAAAACGGCAAACGGCTCGTCGCCGACGAGATCGCGGGCACACCACACCGCATGGCCCAAACCCAGCGGCACTTGCTGGCGCGTGTAGGCAACGTCGCCGGCCGGCGGCAGCCAGGCGCGCAGCGCTTCGAGTTCGGCGGTTTTGCCGCGCGCTTCGAGCGTATGTTCGAGTTCGTAGGAATGGTCGAAATGGTCTTCGATCGTGGTCTTGCCGCGCCCGGTGACGAAGATGAATTCCTCAATGCCGGCGGCCCGCGCTTCTTCGACCGCATACTGGATCAGCGGCGTGTCGACGACGGGCAGCATCTCTTTGGGCATCGCCTTGGTCGCGGGCAGAAACCGCGTGCCAAGACCGCCCACGGGAAAGATCGCTTTGCGAACGCGGCGCATCATGAAACGTGATTCCTGAAACAGTGCCAGAGGGGTTGCGGCAGAGAACGCGCAAGCCCACGCCTTCATGCCCGTGGCGCTAATGCCATAGCCACGCCCGCCCCGCAAGTTGACCCTGCGGCACCCAAAACGCGGCCGTGCGACATCTGCGCGACATGGACGCGACATCGGCGCAGCGCCCACGCGACGTGGACGCGACATAGGCGCGACGTTTTCGAGTCTAAGCCTCTGATTTAGCGTTGTTTCACCCCAAACTCGCAGTAAAAAATCGAGGTTGCGCAAGACCGGTACCATGAGAGCCTCCTTTCGCGGAGAGACTACCCGAAATCAGAAATTTAAGCTATATAAGATTATTAACATATATAGAACAAATACCCCGAAGAAAAAGCGTCACTGCGACCGTGTAGAATCCGTGGGCGCCGATCGAACCCAGACCCCCGGAATGTACCGATGCCGCCATTGCCCTGCCGTCGCCGTGTTTCGACTATCGCTTTGATGGCGGTCGCCGCCGCCTTACTGATCGCAGGCCCCACTGCCGCCTTCGACCTGCAGGGCCATCGCGGCGCGCGCGGCCTCGCCCCCGAAAACACGCTGCCGGCTTTTGCAACCGCCCTTGGCATCGGCGTTTCCACGCTCGAATTCGATGTCGGCATTTCGGCCGACGGGGCGGTCGTCGTGGCGCATGACCGCCGCCTCAATCCGGACATCACGAAAGACGCCGACGGCGCTTGGCTTGCAACCCCCGCCCCGCGCTTGCGCGACTTGCCGCTCGCCGCCTTGCAGCGCTTCGATTTGGGCGCCATTAAGCCGGGTACGGACTATGCGCGGCAGTTCGCCACGCAATCGCCCAAGCCCGGCGCACGCATGCCAACACTCGCCGAGGTAGCAGCACTGGCGGCCCGCGCGAACGCTGCCGATATGCGCTTCAATATCGAAACCAAAATCTCGCCGCTCGCCGCCGACGAAACTTTGCCGCCGGAGACCTTCGCGCAGACGCTGATCGACGAAATTCGCCGCTTGGGGCTCGCCTCGCGCACGACGATCCAAAGCTTCGATTGGCGCACGCTCGCGCATGTCGCGCGCACAGCGCCTGAGATCGCGCGCGTCCATCTCACCTTCGAACGCGCGGACGGCAGCGGCAGCGATACGGTCGGCAAAGGGCGCGGCGTGTCGCCCTGGACTGGGCTCGATGCCGCCAACCACGGCAATTCCACGCCGCGCTTAGTGGCCGCGGCCGGCGGCAAAATCTGGTCGCCGTTTTTCCGCAACCTCTCGGCCGAGGCGATGGCCGAAGCCAAAACCCTCGGCCTCGCCGTGATCCCGTGGACCGTGAACACACCCGCCGACATGGACGCGATGCTCGCACTCGGCGTCGACGGCATCATCACCGACTATCCCGACCGGTTGCGCACTCAAATGGCAGCACGCGGCCTCCCCTTGCCGCCGCAGCGGCCGGTGGTGCCTTAGACGACAAAAAATCGCACCGCCTGTCGAAAACAACCAACGTCGCGCGTCTTCCCTTCGCAAACGGGCAATCGGGCCGTTTCGCCACAAGGGGGATATGCAATCATGACCATGAAATTCGCGACCACAGCGGCTTTGGCGGCGATCGTCTCGTTCGCGGCGATGGGCACTGCTGCTGCGCAAACGCCGCGCGGCACGCAGCACGCGCTCGAGACGCTTTCCGGCGTCTATACAAGTGCCGCACCCGAATCCTGGTACGGCAGCTGGGGCACGCGGCATTTTGTGTTCGAGAACGGTCGCTGGGAATTGAACTTCACCCATGCGCTCGACCCGAACATGGAGAAAAAGACCTTCCGCTTCCGCACGCTCGGGCCGTACCGCATCGCAGGGCCCGTCGCGAGCGTGCCCGGCGGCTTCCATGGCGTGTTCGGGGAGGCACAGAAATTTGTCACGCTGCTGACCGACGATCCAGCCATCGTGGCGGCGATGGGCTTGGCTGCGTGCGGGCTCAAGCTCAATGTCGAGACCGACATTTCGCTGACCGGCTGCGGCAATTGGAAGCCCGTGGCGCAATGCGGCGAAGACCACGATCTCGTGGCACTCGACGGCAACCGCCTGTGGTTCGGCGTGCGCCCGCGCGACAACGACATGTGCACGCCCGACAAGCGCCCGACCGCCCTGCTCGAGCCGCCGGTCGTCAAACGCTAGGCGACGGCCCTCGCCTCAATCGCCGAGCAGCACGCGTTTGGCGTCGTTGAGGCGGGCGGCGAGTTCGTCCGTACCGCCATGGTCGGGATGCACCTTCATCATCAAGCGGCGATGGGCGGCTTTGATCGTCGCCGCGTCGGCATCTTCGGCGACACCCAACAGGCGGGCGGCCTCGCTGCGCGTCATCCCGCCGCGCGCAGGCGACGCGGGCGGTGCTTCGCCCGAGGCCGCCCCGCCGTGGCTGCGCCAGTCGGGGGCCGCACGGTCGAGAAAGGCTTCGAGCAGCGGCGCACTGTCCGGATCGTCGAGGCGGGCTTCGGCGAGAAGGTCGAGCAACGCATCGAGCCCGAGTTCGGAGAGTTTGCGCCCGCGCATCTTGCCTTCGCGCACGAGCCCGTCCATCGCCCCCGTCGCGTGGTCGAGCGTCATGCGCAGAAGCCGCGTCTCGACGCTTGAATCGTCGGTCTCGGTTTGCGCCGTACCCCCCTGGCCGATCTGCCAGCTTTTGAAGAAGCGCATAAGTGCCGGGGCAAACGCCGAGCCGAGGGCGAGCACCGACCACAGGCGCCCGGTCACGAGCAGGAACAAGGCGCCCAGAATGCCCACGCCTGCCCCTGCGATCTTCGCACCGGCAATGATCTTTTTGGGCGGGGCGTCGGCCAGCGTGCGCAAGAGCAGCCACAGCAGAAACGCAACGCCGCAGCCGATCAGGAGATAAAAAAGGCCCATCGCCGCACCCGCCCGCTATTTGAGCTGGGCGAGCAGCGTTTGGGCGGCGGCCCCGCTGCTGCGCTTGGAAAGATCGGCGAGTGCGGGCCTGCCGCCCGCGGCATAGGCGGCGGCGGCGGCCAGAAGATTCTTGAGCGCGTCGGGCGCGTTCGCGTCGAACGGGCAATAGGCCCCGCGCGTGAGGCGCGCGATGGTCTCGAGCGTGCGGCGCGCGGCCGGATCCCCGCCCTCGTGGAACACGAACACGGGCAGGCCTGCGAGGGCGAGTTGGCCCGCAAGACCCGCCAGCAGATCGGCACTTTCCTCGACCGCGTCGCCCACGAACACGAGAGCGCCCACCTTGCGCCGCTTGGTTTCGGCAAGGGCATGGCGCAGCACGTTGGCGATCTGCGTTTCGCCCGCTTGGCAACGCACGGCTCCCATGCGCGCCACCAGATCGGCCGCATTGTCGGCCCAGGGCGAGGCTTCGAACGTCGTAAGGCCGCCGTAATGCACAAGCTGCACGGCAAGCCCGCCCAGATCGCGCGCGGCGAGGAACATCTCGCCCTGGATCTTGGCGGCGCGCTCCCACATCGGCTCGCGGCTCGCGGTGGCGTCCATCGCGTAGACAAGGCGGCCTTTGGGCGCGGTTTTGGCCGTGCCGACGGGGGCAAGCGACTGGGCGCGCGCCAAAAACGCTGCCACCTGTTTGCTGCCGCCGGTCGAAGGAAGGTTTTTGCCGCTCATGCGACACAAGAGATAGGGAGAATGGCGGCCAATTGCTAGGCGCCCAATCGCTATGCGCTACGTGCCAACACGGGTGCGGGTGCGGGTACGGAGGTCGGCACCGGGATGGGCCCCGGCGGGGCATGCAGGCCGATCGCTTCGATGAGGCTGCGGATTTCCTGGCGGCCGGCGATGTGCGACATCGTGAGCGGCGTCTGGATGCCGCGTTCGCGCAGATCGAGCAGCGTGAGGCCAGACAGGAAAAGCTCGCGGAAAATCACGCGGTCGCCGAGGCCCGGCGCTTGGCGGAAGCCGAAGCGGCGGGCGAGCGTGTCGAGCGTTTGGGCCATGTTGCGCTTGTTGCGCGCATCCACACCCGCCAGCCGATTGCGCAGCACGAGCCAGTCGATGCTCTCGCCGTTGCGCTTGGCGCGGATTTTCTTTTGCTCCCACACCATCGCGCTGTAGGCCGAGGGGCAGATCACGCGCAACGTCATCGGCTCGACCTTCGCGAGCAGATCGAGATCGACGAAACTGTCGTTCATCGGCGTGATCAGCGTATCGGCGTAGGAGTGCGCCACACGGCTCATCGTCTGGTCGGAGCCGGGCGTGTCGATTACGATGGTCTGGCAGGTGGCCGAAAGTTCCGCGATCGCGGCTTCGAGACGCGCGGTCTCGTCGGCAATGCCGGCCTCGCCGAGCTGCGCCGAGCGCGGCACGAGCCGATGCTCGGACATCGGCAGCGGCAGTTTGAGCCGCTCCATCGACTGGTTGCGGTTTTCGAGATAGCGCGTGAGCGTGGCCTGGCGGGAATCGACGTCGATCGTGCCGACGCGCAAGCCCGCGCGCAGCAGCCCCACCGTGAGGTGCATCGCCACCGTCGATTTGCCAGAACCGCCCTTTTCGTTGCCCAAAACCAGAATACGCGCGCGCGGTGCCGGGACGGGCGCCGCCGTCGCCGGAAAATTTTCTGTGAGAATCCCCGAATCGGCCGTCATAACTCTAGTCTACCGCGTTCGAGGCGGTTTAATCTTGCGTTCTGCTATGGCCAACGATTCCGACATCGAAGATACGCTGCCGCCCTCGGGGCATCGGCTCAAATTCGTCGCCGACCGACACGGCGCGTTTCTGTTCGGCCGTCCGGGCGGACAGCGTGCGGATTCGCGCAAGGAGAATTTCCGCGGCTCGAACATCGAAGGCGCCACTCTCGCGTCCGGCATCTTCACGGGCAGCATCTTCGCCGAGAGCCGGCTTGCCGACTGCGATTTCTCGATGTGCGATCTTTTCGGTGCGGATTTTTCCGGCTGCGACCTCACGCGCGCGAATTTCTCCAAGGCCGATCTGCGCGCGGCAAGCTTCATCCACGCCAAAATGCGCGGCTGCAATCTGTCCAACGCCGATCTGCGCCCGGGCCAGATCGTCGAATGGGCGACCCTCAATCCCGACGCCAAAGAGGTCGCCGCGAGCTTCGAATCGGCCGATCTCGAAAACGCGCGCCTGACCGACAGCAACCTCTCCTTCGCCTCCTTCGAAAACGCGTCGCTGAAGGGGGCTTCGCTGGGCGGGGCGACGATGTTCTCGGCCAATCTGCGCGGC
Organism: Magnetospirillum sp.; assembly: GCA_027532905.1. Classification (NCBI taxonomy): domain Bacteria; kingdom Pseudomonadati; phylum Pseudomonadota; class Alphaproteobacteria; order Rhodospirillales; family Rhodospirillaceae; genus Magnetospirillum; species Magnetospirillum sp. The sequence goes on along the minus strand of JAPZUA010000006.1, from coordinate 53,157 downwards.
GCCGATCTAGCGGGGGCCAAATTCGACAACGCCAAGCTCAAGGGTGCCCAGCTTGCGGGCGCGCGCCTGTTCGGCGCTTCGTTCAAGAACGCCGATCTGTCGGGCGTCGATCTGCGCGGCGTCGAGATGAACAACGTGCAGATGGCCGGCGCCAAACTCGACGGCACCATCTACGCCGATCCGCCGCCGGGCCAGAATCTGCCCGCCGAAATCAAAGGCGCTGTGGCCGCGCACAAAATCTGGGCCGAATCCGGCGGGCGCGAGGGCGTGCGCGCCGATTTCGGCGGCCGCGACCTGACCGGCGTGGATTTCGGCGGCTGCGAGCTTTCGGGCGCCCGCTTCGACGGCGCGATCTTGAGCCGCGCGCGTTTCGTGGCCGCGACCTTGCGGCTGGCAAGCCTTGTTTCGGTGCGCGGCGAGCGCTGCGACTTTTCGGACGCCGATTTGTCGGGGGCGCTGTTCACGGGCGCCCGCCTCGAGGGCGCCTTGCTCGTCGGCGTCGTCGCCCGGCCGATGGATATGCGCCGGGCCGACGGCACGCCCGCCGGCAAGCGCACGGCCACGAGCTTTGCCAAAGCCTCGCTCGTGGGCGCCGACCTGCGCGCGGCCGACCTGCGCGGGGCGAGCTTCGCCGGGGCCGATCTGCGCGGCTCCAACACCGCAGGTGCTTTCCTCGCGAACGCCGATCTCGCCGCCGCCCGCCGCTGATGCTGCCGCGCACTGCCAGCGACGGGGCAGCAAGCTACGACGATCTCGTGCGGCGGTTTGCGTGGCGAATTCCGCCGCGTTTCAATATCGGCGTCGACGTGTGCGACCGCCATGCGGCGGCAACGCCCAACGCCCCGGCCCTGATCTTCGAAGACGAAAACGGCCGGATCGAAACGCTCGATTTTGCCGCCTTGCGCGCGGCCAGCAACCGGCTTGCCAATGCGCTCATTGGCCTTGGGCTCGAACGCGGCGACCGCGTCGGCATCCTGATGGCGCAGTCGCCCGAAACGGCGACGGCGCACATCGCCTGCTACAAGGCGGGTTTCATCGCCGTACCCCTGTTCTCGCTGTTCGGCGAAGACGCGCTCGCCTATCGGCTCGGCGATTGCGGGGCGGCGTGCGTGATCGCGGATGGGGCCCAGATCGGAAAACTGCTGGCGATCCGCGACCGCCTGCCCGCCTTGCGCCACATCGTTGCGGCGGGCGATGCACCCGCCGGCACGCAAGCCTACGCAAACCTCGTGGCGCGCGCGGCGGACGCATTCACGCCGGTTGATACGCAAGCCGACGATCCGGCCGTGATCATCTACACCTCGGGCACCACCGGCAGCCCCAAGGGTGCCTTGCATGCGCATCGCGTGCTGCTCGGGCACCTACCGGGCGTGGAGATGCCGCAGGACATGTTCCCGCAAGAAGGCGACCTGTTCTGGACGCCCGCCGACTGGGCCTGGATCGGCGGCCTGTTCGACGTGCTGCTGCCGTCGCTGCATCATGGTGTGCCGGTGCTCGCCCACCGCATGCGCAAATTCGAGCCCGACAAGGCGCTCGATCTGATGGCGCGCCACAAGGTGCGCAACGTGTTTTTCCCGCCGACCGCGCTCAAGCTCATGCGCCAGAGCGGCATCAAGCGGCACGAGGGTGTCGCGCTGCGCTCGATCGGCTCGGGCGGTGAATCGCTCGGCGACGAATTGCTCGCCTGGGGCCGCGATGTATTCGGCGTCACGATCAACGAATTCTATGGCCAGACCGAGTGCAATCTCGTGGTGTCGAACTGCGCTTCGCTGTTTGCACCCAAGCAAGGCACCATGGGCCGGGCCGTGCCCGGCCATCGCGTAGCCATCATCGACGATGCGGGCCAGGAACTGCCGCCGGGCGAAGTCGGCGAAATCGCGGTGGCCCGACCCGACCCGGTCATGTTCCTGGGCTATTGGAACAACCCTGCGGCCACGGCCGAAAAATTCGTCGGCGACTGGCTCAAGACCGGCGACCGCGGCGCCCAAGATGCCGAGGGCTATTTCAGCTACGTGGGACGCGGCGACGACGTGATCACGTCGGCCGGCTACCGGATTGGGCCGGTCGGCATCGAGGAATGCCTCTTGCGCCATCCTTCCGTGGCGATGGCGGCCGCCATCGGCGTGCCGGACCCGATCCGCACCGAAAGCATCAAGGCGTTTGTGGTGCTGAAACCCGGCCATACGGGCGACGCGGCGTTGGCGAAGGCGCTGCAGAACCAAGTGCGCGACCGCTTGGCAGCGCACGAATATCCGCGCGCGATCGAGTTCGTCGCCGAACTGCCGCTGACCGCGACCGGCAAAATCATGCGCCGCGAATTGCGCCAGCGCGAAATCGAAAAACAACAAGCACCCAAACACCGGGAGACGCCGCCATGACAAAAACCATCGACTATTACTTTTCGCCAAACAGCCCGTGGGCCTATTTGGGCCACGAGCGCTTGGTCGCGATCGCCAAACGCGCGGGCGCGCATATCAACGTCAAACCCGCCGACTTCGCGCGCATCTTCGCGGCTTCCGGCGGCTTGCCGGTGGCGCAGCGGCCCAAGCAACGCCTCGCCTATCGCATGATGGAACTCAAGCGTTGGCGGGAATTTCTCGGCATCCCGCTGAACCTCACGCCCAAATTCTCGGGCGTGCCGACGCAAGCTGCCGCCCGCCTCATCATTGCGGCCGACCTCAAGGAGCTCAACGCCATGGCGCTCGCAGGCTTCATCGGCAAAGCCGTGTGGGAGGAAGAGCGCGACATTTCCGACGCCACCACCTTGCAGGCGATCGCCGCCGAGCATGGCCGCAATGCCAAGCTGCTGTGGGACACCGCACAGACCGACGCGACCAAGGCCGCGTACGATACCTACACCGACGAAGCGATCGCGGCGGGCGTGTTCGGGGCCCCCACCTATGTCTACAAGGACGAGCTGTTCTGGGGCCAAGACCGGCTCGACTTCCTCGAGCGCGCATTGGCGGCCCCGTGAGCGAATTGCGCGCAGCCCTCGCTGCCCGCGATTTTGCGACGGCCGAAAAACTTGCGCGCGAAGGCCTCGCGCGCGATCCGGCCGACAATGCCACGCGCCGCCTGCTGGCGGCATTGCTGCTTGAGCACGGGCGGGCGGGCGAAGCGCTCGCCGCCCTCGATACGAGCAGCGACGATGCCGAGCTTGCCTTCCTGCGCGGCCACGCGCACGCCGCCCTCGGCAATACGAATGAAGCCGCTGCAGCGTTTGCCGCAGCGGCGGCATCGCGGCCCGGCTGGGCGCAAGCTTGGGCGGCCGAAGGGCTGATGCGCCACCGCCTGGGCGATTTGGCGAACGCGCAAGCCAGCTACGCGAAAGCCTTGGCGCTGCAGCCCGCAGATGCCGACACGCGCGAGAAGCTCGCCGCTGTTCTCGACGATGCGGGCGATGCGGCCGCCGCCCAAGCATTGCTCGAGGACGGCCTCGCGCGCATGCCCGATGCAACGCGGCTGTGGCTGGGGCTCGGCCTGTCGCTGCTGCGCAAAGGCCGCAATCCAGCGCTGGCGGCCCAAAAATTCGCCGCCGCGCGCAAGCTTGCCCCCGAGAACGCCGAACTTGCCTACAACCACGCACTCGCCCTTGCCAAAAGCGGCGATTTTGCAGGGGCGGAAACCGCCTATCGCGACGCAATTGCGCGCGCCCCCGCCTTCGCGCCCGCCTTGCTCAATCTCGGCAATCTGCTGGCCGACGCGCGGCGCTTGGCCGAGGCGAGCGCGTTTCTTGCCCGTGCCGTTGCCGTGGCGGCCCCATCGCTCGGCGCTTGGCAAAGCCATGCGAGTGTGCGGCTGCGCCTCACGGATCCTGCAGGCGCTGCCGCCGCCGCTCGCAGCGGCCTCGCTCTTTATCCGAACGATCCCGATCTGCGCCTCACCCTCGGTGCAGCACTTTGGGAGATCGGCGAACTTGGCAGTGCTCAACGCCTGTTCGAAAGCCTCTTGGACGTCGAGCGCCTGCGCCCGTCCGCACGCCAGGGCCTGTCGAACATTCTCTACGAACGCGCAGAGTCGGAAGCCGCGATGCGCGAACTCGAAGCCGCGTTGGCCGAGCGGCCGGGCGATGCCAATCTCGCCCAGAGCCTCGCCTTCGTGTCGCAATACAGCGCCAAAGCCGATGCCAAAGAACGGCTGCGCTGTGCTTCCATCGCTGCCGCCGCGATCGAAAAACGCGCGCCCGTGCCGCATCCATTGCCGCCCCAGCGCGGCAAGACGCTGCGCTTGGGTGTGGTGTCCGGCGATCTGCACGGCCATCCGGTCGGGCATTATCTGCTGCCCGTGATCGAAGCGTTCGACCCGCAGCGCGTGGCGGCGTTCTGCTACGCAAACGGTTCGCGCGACGATGCGATCTCGGCCCGCTTGCGCGCCGCATCGACCGGCTGGCGGCGCGTGGAAACGCTCGACGATGCGGCCCTCGTGCGGCACATCCGCGACGACGGCATCGACATTCTGCTCGATCTTGCGGGCTACACGCCCAACAACCGGCTTGGCGTGTTCGCGGCACGCGCCGCCCCGTTGCAGGGAAGCTGGCTCGGCTATCCCGCCACGACGGCGTTGCGCGAGATCGATTTTGTGATCGCCGACGAACATCTGACGCCGCCCGAGATCGCACCCGGCTTCACCGAACGCGTCGTGCGCATGGCAGGCAGCTGCATGCCGTTCGCGCACCCGTTCGACGATCTGCCCGTGCCGAGGCGCCCGTCGCCCGCGGGCCGCGCGATCCGCTTCGGCAGCTACAGCAATGCCGCCAAACTCTCCCCCGTCACGCTCGAAGCGTGGGCGGCGATCCTGCACCAAACGCCGGGATCGACCTTGCGCCTGTGCGGACGCCAATACGGTTTCCCGGAGGTGGCCGCCGAACTCGAACGGCGCTTCGCCGCCCTCGGCATTGCGGCCGAACGACTGCTCCTCGCCCCCGCTTTGCCCCGCCGCGCCCTCGTCGAATCCTACGGCGAGATCGACATCGCCCTCGACCCGTTCCCGTGGTCGGGCGGTGTGACGAGTTTCGAAGCCTTGTGGATGGGCGTTCCGGTCGTGACCCTCGCGGCCGACCGCGCCATCGGCCGCGTGGGCGTGAGCATCCTCGCCGCGATCGACCGCATGGATCTCGTCGCGGCCACGCAAGACGCCTATGTGGCGACGGCCGTTGCCCTCGCGCGCGATCCGCAGCGCCTCGAAGATCTATGGCAAGGTTTGCGCCCCGCCCTTGCGGCTTCGAGCTGCTTCGACATGCAAGCCTACGTAGGATCGTTCCTCGCCGCACTCGACGCGGTGTGGGCGGCGAAATTCGGGTCGGCTTAAAGCAGGCCCAGGCTGCGCAATTCGTCGGCCATCGCCGACGGCAATTTGGCCTGTGCTTCGGCCGTCTTGGCGTCGAGATCGGCAGGCGCGCTCGACGCTTCGAAATAGCGCCAGCCCTGGAAGGCGCGCATGGGCTTGGGCGCCGTGCGCACGAGCTTGGAATCGAGCAGGATTTCGCAGGCCGGTTTGCCTTCGCGGTCCTTGCGGCTCGCGAATCCCACGATCTTCTGGCGGCAGCGGACCGTGCCCTTGATAACCCAATAGAGCGAGCCTTCGCCCGCGATCTCGGGCCCACGCTTGGGCGTGTTGCGCGTGACGTGTTTGAGCTGGGGCTTCAGGCCGCGCGCCTTCTGGTCCTTCAGGCGCTTCTTCTGCCACGCCGCCAAATCCTCGACGGATTCGACGCCGACGCACAGCTTCACGATATGCAGCGCCATTATTCGCCTTTGACCTGCGCCAGCACTTTGTCGAGCATGGCCACGAGCGCGCGGCCCGTGTCGCCGCCGTCGCCCGCGACTTTGGAATTGATCACGACCGCGATCGCGTCGGCGGTCGCCTTCACGATGACGAGGCTCTTGGCGTCGAGGCCCGCGGCCGCATCGAGATAGCGGCACAATTGGTCGCCGAAGCGCGTGACCAGCGGATAGCCGTAGGAGCCGCCCTGCCCGCGCAGCTCGTGCGCAATCTTGTAGACCTCGTCGCGCTTGGCAAGGTCGTTGGGCTGGGCCATCAAGGCCGCCGCCGCCGCCACGAGCTTGACGACTTCGACCTTGGCGATTTCCTCGAACTCGCCGCGCAAACCCTCGATGACCTTGGCCGCTTTGTCGACCGCGCCCAGCGCAAAACCGCCCGAGCCGACTTTCGATTTGAGCAGATTGGGCGGATTGATGACCTGGAATTTCCGGCCGGCGGCTGGGTCGCTCATACGCGTTTCCGTCTTCTTCTTTGTGGGGCGTCAGACCGGCTGGCGCCGTTCGGTGCCGATAAAGATGCCCCCGCGCTTGCGCCGTCGGCAAGGGCCGAAATAAGACGTGGTGCGAATATAGGGCCGCGGCCGATCGACCAATTCCTCGATGCGCTGGGAAAGCGACTGGGCGCTGATCGGTTTCGCCAAGAATTCGGTGATCCCGAGATCGCGCGCCTTCGTCACGCGCTCGCGCTCGGTATGGCCCGTGACCATAATGATGGGCAGAAACTGGTTCGGCGAATCGCGCTCGGTGCGGATTTTGCGAACGAATTCGAGGCCCGAGACCGGGTAGATCTCCCAATCGACAACCGCAAAATCGACCGGCGTTTGCTTGATCTTGATGTAGGCCTGGGCCGCGTCGGCCATGTCCAATACTTCGCCACAGCCGACGGCCAACAGCATGCTGCGCAGCAATTTGCGCATATGTCCGTTGTCCTCAAGCACCAGGACGCGCACTTTGGAGAGCTCGTACGGCATTGCGGGCGAGACAGTAAGCCCGCACCCCCGGCCCGGGCAAGCCCCTAGGGGGCCCTTTTGGCCGCCAGGGCCTGGGCGGTGCGGCCCGCCGGTGCCCGGCCCAGGGCTGCACAGGCAAAGCGCCCGGCCGCCGCGAGTTTTTCGAGATCCACGCCCGTTTCGATGCCGAGCCCGGCCAGCATGTAGCACACGTCTTCGGTGGCGACGTTGCCGGTGGCCCCCTTGGCATAGGGGCAGCCGCCGAGGCCGGCGACCGAGCTGTCCACGGTCGCAATGCCGCGCTCGAGGCTCGCATATATATTCGCCAAGGCCTGGCCATACGTGTCGTGGAAATGCACGGCCAAGGCTTGGCGCGGCACGTGATCGGAAACGATCTCGATCAGTGCTTGGGCCCGCCCCGGCGTGCCGGTGCCGATCGTGTCGCCAAGCGAAATTTCGTAGCAGCCGAGCTTGTGCAAACCCCGCGCGACCGCCGCCACCGAACCGGCTGCGACCGGCCCTTCGTAGGGGCAGTCGAGCACGCAGCTCACATAGCCGCGCACGCGAATGCCCGCCGCTTTGGCAGCTTCCGCGACCGGGGCAAAACGCACGAGGCTTTCGGCGATCGAGCAATTGATGTTGCGCTGGGAAAAGCTTTCGGACGCAGCCGCGAAGATCGCAATTTCGTCGACCTTGGCGGCGACGGCCGCTTCAAAGCCTTTCATGTTCGGCACAAGCACGGGGTACGAAACGCCGGGGGCACGCTTGATGGCTGCCATCACCTTGTCGGTGTCGGCCATTTGCGGCACCCATTTGGGCGACACGAAGCTGCCCGCCTCGACTGCGCGCAAACCCGCCTCGGCCAAGCGCTCGATGAGTTCGACCTTCGTCGCGACGGCGATAGTCGCGGCTTCGTTCTGCAGCCCGTCGCGCGGGCCGACTTCGACGATGCGCACGGCGGCGGGTAACTTCATGGCGTCGGGCTCATGATTTCGTCTCCGGCGGTTCTTCGAAGGCGACCAACTCGTCGCCTTCGGCCGCCTGTTCGCCGGCCGCAAAGCGCACGCGCGAAACGATCCCGTCGGCGGGGGCGAGGATCGTGTGTTCCATTTTCATGGCTTCGAGCACCACGAGCTTTTGGCCGCGCAGCACGGCTTGGCCCGCCGCCACATGCACGGCGACAATGCGGCCCGGCATGGGGGCGATCAAGCGGCCGAGCCCTTCGCCCGAGCGGTCGGCCGCCGCAAGCCGGTCCACGACGACGAGCGTGCGCGCAACCGCGCCTTGGAACACTGTGAGTTCAGCGCCATGGCGCACGATGTCGGCATGGCGGCGATAGCCGTCGATGGTGGCGGCTAAGGCGCCGTCGGGCCCGAGCGTGGCGCTGGCATCGACCGGGCCGCCCGGCAGGATCAGCCGGTAGCCGCCCGCCACGAAATGGGCGACGAGCGTCACTTGCCGGTCGCCGTCGGCGAACACGAGCGTGTCGTGCGCCGAGCCGTTGAGCTGCCAGCCTTCAAGCCGTGTCCACGGCGAAGTCGCATTCGGCTCGGCACGCGCGCGCAGCACGCCAAGTGCTGCAAGGGCGAGCGTCGTATCGTCGACGGGTGCTGCGGGCGGGACCAACGCATCGCGATGGCGCGCGATGAAGCCCGTATCGATCTCGCCGGCTGCAAACGCCTTGTGGCGCGCCACAGCCGCGAGGAACGAAACATTGTTGGCGACACCGGCGATGCGCACGCGCTCGAGCGCCGTCGCAAGTTTGGCGAGGGCCGCCGCGCGCGAAGCCCCATGCACGATCAGCTTGGCGATCATCGGATCGTAGTGGATCGTGACGCTGTCGCCCTGGCGCACGCCCGTGTCGATGCGCGCGTCTGTCGGAAACACAAGCGTATCCAGCCTGCCCGTCGCCGGCAGGAAATCGCGCGCGGGGTCTTCGGCATAAAGGCGCGCTTCGAATGCGTGCCCGTCGATGGCAAGCTCGTGCTGCAGCTTGGGGAGGCGCTCGCCCGACGCCACGCGCAATTGCCATTCGACGAGATCTTGGCCCGTGATCGCCTCAGTCACCGGGTGTTCGACCTGCAGGCGCGTGTTCATTTCCATGAAATAGAACGTGCCGTCGCGGTCGGCGATGAACTCGACCGTGCCCGCCCCCACATAGCCCACGGCCTTGGCTGCGCGCACGGCGGCAGCCCCCATCGCGGCGCGGCGGGCTTCGTCCATGCCGGGGGCAGGCGCTTCTTCGATCACTTTCTGGTGACGGCGCTGCAGCGAACAGTCGCGCTCGAACAGATAGACGCCGTTGCCGTGCGCATCGCAGAACACCTGCACTTCGATGTGGCGCGGTCGGTCGAGATATTTTTCGATCAGCACGAGCGGATTGCCGAAGGCTGCCTGCGCTTCGCGCTTGGCGCCCTGCACGGCTTCTTCGAGCGCCTCGGCGTTCGCAACGATGCGCATGCCCTTGCCGCCGCCGCCGGCCGAAGCCTTGATCAGCACGGGATAGCCGATCGTTTCAGCAGCCCCCGCCAGCGTGGCGATATCTTGTGCCTCGCCGTGATAGCCAGGCACCACGGGCACGCCCGCTTCGACCATCAAGGCCTTGGCCGCACTCTTGCCGCCCATCGCACGGATCGCCGAGGGCGGCGGGCCCACGAAGACGAGGCCCGCATCGGCGCAGGCTTGCGCGAAGTCCGCGTTTTCCGACAGGAACCCGTAGCCCGGATGCACGGCATCGGCCCCGCTGGCCTTGGCCGCCGCCAGGATCGCATCGATGCGCAGATAGCTGTCCTTGGGCGCATCGCCGCCGACCGGCAGCGCTTCGTCGCACGAGGCCACATGCAGCGCGTCGACATCAGCAGTCGAATACACCGCGACGGTGCGAATGCCCAGGGCCCGCGCCGTGCGCGCGACGCGCACCGCGATTTCGCCGCGATTGGCGATGAGCAGCTTCTCGATCATTTTCCGTCTTCCTTGTCGCGCCCATCGGTGCGCCCATCGGTGCGCCCGTCGGTTCGGCGCCGCGCCTGCACTTCGCGCGAATAGCTCATGATCTCCGAGAGGCCGACGAGCAGCAAGGTGACGCCAAACCCGACTTCGACGACCGCGATGAGCCGCACGGCCTGGCTCACCGGCAGAATATCGCCGTAGCCGACGGTGGAGAGGGTCACGACCGAAAAATAGAACGCGTCGGCGAAACTCACCGCGCGGTCTTCGCCGAGCATGCGGAAATGCGGCCCCGGCACGGCCGTATCGACAATTTTGTAGATCGCGGCGAAGGCGACCACGATCAACGAATAGAATGTAAGGAACGCATAGACCGGCAGCACCAGCCGCTCGATGCGCTGGAAAAACTCTTCGAACAATTGGCCTGCATCGAGCAGGAAGATCGCGACCTGCTGGGCGGTCGCGAGCACGAGGACGGCAACCGCCGCCATTGCGCCCACAAACGCGATGTCGATGGCGACGGCCGAGGGCGCGAAAGCGGGTACCCCGAACGTGACGGCCGCAACGCCGATCACAGGCAGCAGCCACATCGCGGCCGTACCCATGTCGCCGGGTGTGGCCGGGCGGCGTTCGGTCACGATTTCGCGGATCGCCTCGCGGCGCAGGTAAGCGCCGAGCATGAAGCCCGCAAGCGGCAGCAACAGCCCGGCATGCTGGGCGCCCGCCGACACGCCCGCGAAATTCGATTCCGTAAGGAACAGAAAGATCGACATGTAGACCGCGATCGAATTGGCGAGTGCGAGCGAGAAAAACAGCGAGCCCGGAAACATCAGATTGAAAAACGCGACCGCCGCGACGGCCGAGCCCAGCATCGTGGCGGCAAGCGACAGGCCGACGTCGCTTGCAGTCGCCGCCGCAATCAGCAGCAGGAGCCCGCCAGTCGCCCCGATGCCGACGGCGAAATTGCGGCGCGGTAGTTTCATGTGCCGCCCCCGCTCGCCGACCAATCGGGTTTGCGCTTGTCAAGGAACGCCGCAATGCCGGCCCGCCCCTCGGGCGACACGCGGATGCGCGCGATGCGCGCCGCCGTGTCGGCCACCATCGCATCGTCGATCGGCATGTCGGAAACGGCGGCGATCAGCGTCTTGCATTCGGCTTGGGCGGCAGGGCCGGCGGCGAGCAGCAGCAGCAACATGGCTTCGATGCCCGCATCGAGCGTGTCGGCCGCGACTACGCGGTGCACGAGGCCGAGGCCGAGCGCTTCGGCGGCCGTGAAAGTCTCGGCCGTCAGGAAATAGCGGCGGGCCGCACGCGCCGTCATCGCGCGCACCACATAAGGCGAGATCACCGCCGGGATCAGCCCGAGCCGCGCCTCGGAAAGACAGAACTGCGCACCGTGGGCGGCGATCGCGATGTCGCAGCACGCCACAAGCCCGACGCCGCCGCCGAAGGCAGCGCCATGCACGCGCGCGAGGGTGGGCTTGGGACAGCGGTCGAGCGTGCGCATGAGGTCGGCCAACGCGGTTGCGTCGGCGCGGTTCTGCGCCTCGCCGTATTCGGCCATACGCTTCATCCAGTTGAGATCGGCGCCGGCCGAAAAACTTTTGCCGCGCCCGCCGAGCACGATCGCGCGCACCGACGGCAACGCTCCGAGCCGCACGATCTCGGCCGTGAGTGCCGCGATCAGCGCATCGTCGAACGCGTTGTGCAATTCAGGGCGGGCGAGCCACAAAAAGGCCACGCCGCGCGCGTCGATCTCGGTTTCGAATCCGGCTGACATCTTGGCGCCTACATCCGGAACACGCCGAAGCGCGTTTCGGCAATCGGCGCGTTGGCGGCGGCGGCAAGACCCAAGCCCAGCACGTTGCGCGTCTGGGCGGGATCGATCACGCCGTCGTCCCACAGCCGCGCCGAGGCGTAGAACGGATGGCCTTGGGTCTCGTACTGGCTGCGGATCGGCGCCTTGAAGGCTTCTTCCTGTTCGGCCGTCCAGCTTTGGCCGGCCGCATCGAGATTGTCGCGCTTGACGGTCGCCAGCACCGAGGCCGCCTGCTCGCCGCCCATCACCGAGATGCGCGCATTGGGCCACATCCACAAAAAGCGCGGTCCAAAGGCGCGCCCGCACATACCGTAATTGCCGGCCCCGAACGAGCCGCCGACGACGACCGTGAATTTCGGCACGGCCGCGCACGCAACCGCCGTGACGAGCTTCGCACCGTCGCGCGCAATACCGCCCGCCTCGTATTTGCGCCCCACCATGAAGCCCGCGATGTTCTGCAAGAACACGAGCGGAATCCCGCGCTGGCAGCACAGCTCGACGAAGTGCGCGCCTTTCAGCGCGCTTTCGGAGAACAGAATGCCGTTGTTGGCGACAATGCCAACCGGATAGCCCCAGATATGCGCAAAGCCGCACACGAGCGTGGTGCCGTAGAGCGCCTTGAACTCGTCGAATTCGGAGCCGTCCACGATGCGCGCGATCGCCTCGCGTACGTCGTAGGGCTGGCGCAGATCGCTCGGCACGGCGCCGTAAAGTTCGGCTGGGTCGTAGAGCGGATCGACAGGCGGCACGAGCCCGCGCCATGTCGATTTCGCGGCCCCCAAATTGCCGACGATGCGGCGTGCCAAGCCCAGGGCATGCGCGTCGTTCTGCGCCGCATGGTCGACCACGCCCGAGATGCGCGCATGCACCTCTGCCCCGCCGAGATCTTCGGCCGACACGATCTCGCCGGTCGCGGCCTTCACGAGCGGCGGACCGCCCAGAAAGATGGTGCCCTGGTTGCGCACGATGATCGACTCGTCGGACATTGCGGGCACGTAAGCGCCACCGGCTGTGCAACTGCCCATCACCACGGCGATCTGCGCAATGCCCATCGCCGACATGGTCGCCTGGTTGTAGAAGATGCGCCCGAAATGCTCGCGGTCGGGAAACACCTCGTCTTGGTTGGGCAGATTGGCGCCGCCTGAGTCGACCAAATAGATGCAGGGCAAGCGGTTCTCGCGCGCGATTTCCTGCGCACGCAGATGCTTTTTCACCGTGATCGGAAAATAGGTGCCGCCTTTGACCGTGGCGTCGTTGCACACGACCACGCATTCGCGGCCCGACACGCGGCCGATGCCGGTGACAATTCCGCCGGCCGCAACGTCGCCGCCATACATGCCGTGGGCGGCGAGCTGCGAGAGTTCGAGGAACGGCGAACCGGGATCGAGCAGCGTGCGGATGCGCTCGCGCGGCAGCAATTTGCCGCGCGCCGTGTGTTTGGCGCGTGCGGCAGGGCCGCCACCGTCGCGCACCGCGTCGCATGCCGCGCGCAGCTCGTCCACGTTTGCGCGCATTGCCGCTTCGTTGGCTTTGTAGCCGTCGGAACGGCGGTCGATGTTGGTCGAAAGGATCGCCATGCTACCAGCCGCCCGTCACAAGCCATTCTTCGATCTGCGCCAGACGGTCGGCTCCCCAGAAGGGTTCGCCGTCCACGACGATGTAGGGTGCGCCGAACACCCCCTTGACGACGGCCGCATCGACCTCGGCGCGCAACTTGTCCTTGAGCTCGGCCGAGCCGAGGGCGGCCTTGAGCTCGTCGCGCGCAACACCCATGCCGCTGGCGAGATCGCACACAAAGTCGACGTCGCTCACGTCCGCGCCAGCGCCGTAGATCTGGCGGAAGATCGCCTTGGCGAAGCGCTTGGCGAGCGCGCTGTCCTGCGCATCGAGCCAATAGAAGGCGCGCGAGGCGGCGACGGCCGCGAACGGAAACTTCTCGGGCAGGCGGAAGCGCAGATCGAGCAGACGCGCAAAGCGCGCGATGTCGCGGCGCGCATATTCGCTCTTGAGCGGGATTTCGAGCAGCGGCTGCATGCCGGAAACCTTGAAGGCAACCCCCAAGAGGATCGGCTTCCAGCGCACGACGCGGCCGTAATGGCCGGCGAGATCGTCGAGCCTTACGGACGCGAAATAGCTGTAGGGGCTCGAGAAGTCGAAATAGAACTCGATCGGCTGGGCCATCGTCAGTTCCCCGCCTTCAAAGCGCGCGCGATCACGAGGCGCTGGATGTCGCTCGTGCCTTCGTAGATCTGGCACACGCGCACGTCGCGCCAGATGCGCTCGACCGGAAAATCGGCGAGATAGCCGTAGCCGCCGAAGGTCTGGAGTGCTGCCGAGCACACACGCTCGGCCATTTCGGACGCAAAGAGTTTGGCCATCGCCGCCTCTTTGAGGCACGGCTGGCCGCGGTCGCGCAATTCGGCGGCCGAAAGCGTGAGCAGGCGGGCCGCTTCGATCTCGGTCGCCATGTCGGCCAGGCGAAACTGCACGGCCTGATGCTCGAAAATCTTCTGCCCGAAGCTTTCGCGCTCCATCGCATAGGCCAAAGCCGCCGCATAGGCCGAGCGCGCCATGCCGACGGACTGTGCCGCGATGCCGATGCGCCCGCCTTCGAGGTTGGCGAGTGCAATGCGATAGCCCGCCCCCTCTTCGCCCAGCATCAGATCGGGCGTCAGGCGCGCGTTTTCGAGCACGATCTGGGCCGTGTCCGAACATTTCTGGCCGAGCTTTTCCTCGAGCCGTGCAACCTTCCAGCCCGGATTGTCGGTCGGCACCAGAAAGGCACTGAGGCCCTTTTTTCCTGCCGCTGGATCGGTGACCGCGAACACGATCGCGACGTCGGCGGTCGCACCCGACGTGATGAATTGCTTGGCGCCGTCGAGCACCCAATGATTGCCGTCGCGTCGCGCGCGCGTTTTGATGGCCGATGCGTCCGAGCCCGCCTGCGGCTCCGTCAGCGCGAAGGCCGCAAGCATCTTGCCCGCCGCCAAAGGCTTCAGGAACGTTTCTTTCTGCCACGCCGTGCCGAATTTGAGGATCGGCATGCAGCCGACCGAATTGTGCACGCTCATCACGGTCGACACGGCCCCGTCGCCCGCCGCGATTTCTTCAAGCGCCAGCGCATAGGCGACATGGTCGGCCTCGGCCCCGCCGTATTCGTCGGGCACCAGCATGCCCATGAAGCCGAGATCGCCCATCTCGCGCACGAGATCTTTAGGAAAGAGTTTTTCCTTCTCGCGCGCGGCTGCGGTCGGCCACAGCCGCTCTTGCGCGAAGCTGCGTGCGGCGTCCCGCACCATGGTTTGGGTTTCGCTGAGCTGCATGGGCCGCCTCCCTACCAGGCGATCTCGCTGCCGTCGTAATTGAAGAATTTGCCCGTATCGCCGGGGCCGATACCCGTCAGCACCTTCTTGAGGCCCGCAGCCGACTCCTCGACCGAGATCGCCGCCGAGGGCCCACCCATGTCGGTGCGCACCCAGCCCGGATGCAGCGACACGACGTTGATGCCGCGCGGGGCCAGCATGATCGCAAGATTCTTGCCGAGCGCGTTCAAGGCCGCTTTCGACGTGCGGTAGATCACGTTGTTGCCGCCCGCATCGGCGATCGAGCCCATGCGCGAAGACATCAACGCGATCGTGCGCATGTTCGAGCGCGCCACCGGCTCGACCAGCGCTTCGATGGCGCGCAAGGGGGCGAACAAATTCGTCTGCATCACTTCGGCCCACGCCGCATAGTCGGTATTGCCGAGATTCCAGTCGCGCGGCCCGTAGATGCCGGCATTGCAAACGAGAATGTCGAGCGATTCCTTGGCGAGCCCCTTGCCCAAGCGGGCCACCGACGCCGCATCCGTGACGTCGCACAGATAGACTTCGCCGCCGGCCGCCGAAATCGCCGAGCCTTTGGCCATCTCGCGCGACGTGCCGATGGCGCGCCAACCGCCGGCCGCAAACTGCCGGATCAATTCAAGCCCGATCCCGCGCGAGGCCCCCGCGATTGCGATCGTCGGCATGCTACTTCCCCTGTTTTTTCGCGGTGACTTCGATTTCGATCTTCATGCGCGGATCCACGAAGCCCGTCACGAGCGTCGTGTTGGCAGGCCGCACCTTCGCAAAATGCCGGCCGACGATGGGGGCCACCGCTTTGAAGTCGGCGGCCGAGGCCAGATAGATACGCACGCGCACGACCGAGGCGAGCGTGGTGCCCGCTTGCGCCAGGGCGGCTTTGATGTTCGCGAAACATTGTTCGGTCTGCGCCACGATGCCGGGGGCGATCGCCATTTTGGCGTAGTCGAAACCCGTGGTGCCCGAGACGAACACCCATTTTCCGTCCACGACGGCGCGCGAATAACCTGCGAGCTTTTCGAAGCTCGAGCCCGACGAAATCAGTTTGCGTTTGGCCATCGTTTTTCAGCGCCTCCTGGTTCAGCCGACTTTACCCCAATTTCAGGCGTTTTCGGCAAACAGCTCGCGGCCGATCAGCCAGCGCCTTATTTCCGACGTACCCGCACCGATTTCGTAGAGCTTGGCATCGCGCAGCAGGCGGCCCGTGGGATAGTCATTGATGTAGCCGTTGCCGCCCAAAAGCTGGATTGCGTCGAGGGCCACTTGCGTGGCCTTCTCGGCCGCATAGAGGATCGCCCCTGCCGCATCCTTGCGCGTTGTGCGGCCGCGGTCGCAAGCTTTGGCCACCATGTAGACATAGCTCTTGCACGCATTCGTCGTCGTGTACATGTCGGCAAGCTTGCCCTGCACGAGCTGGAACTCGCCGATCGCCTGGCCGAACTGCTTGCGCGCATGCACATAGGGCAGCACCACGTCGAGGGCGGCCTGCATGATGCCGCAGGGGCCGGCGGCCAGCACGGCGCGCTCGTAATCGAGCCCGCTCATCAAAACATTCACGCCTTTGCCGACCGCACCCAGCAGGTTTTCTTCCGGCACTTCGCAATCCTGGAACACAAGCTCGCACGTGTTCGAGCCGCGCATGCCGAGCTTGTCGAGCTTCTGAGCGGTCGAAAAACCCTTCATGCCCTTTTCGATCAAGAAGGCCGAAATGCCGCGCGGGCCTGCCGCCATATCGGTCTTTGCGTAGACCACAAGCGTGTCGGCATCCGGCCCGTTTGTGATCCACATTTTGTTGCCGTTCAGCACAAACCGGTCGCCCTTTTTGTCGGCGCGCAGTTTCATGCCGACCACGTCCGAGCCCGCCCCCGGCTCCGACATCGCCAAAGCACCCACATGCTCGCCCGAAATGAGCTTGGGCAGATACTTGGCCTTCTGGGCCGCATTGCCGTTGCGCGCGATCTGGTTCACGCAAAGATTGGAATGCGCCCCGTAGGACAGGCCGACCGACGCCGAAGCGCGGCTCAATTCCTCGACCGCCACGCAATGGGCGAGATAGCCCATGCCGGCCCCGCCATATTCTTCGCCGACCGTAATACCGAGCAGGCCCAGATCGCCGAATTTGCGCCACAGATCCATCGGGAATTCGTTGGTCGCGTCGATCGCGGCCGCGCGGGGCGCGATCTCGTCGGCGGCAAAACGCGCCACTTGCTCGCGCAGCGCGTCGATATCGGGACCCAGATCGAAATCGAACGGAGCGGGCGCGTTTCCAGCCATCGTTTCTCTCCCCTTCAAACCTGTAAATCGTCGCTCTTGCCGGCGACCGTGAGCAGCGTTTGCGTCATCAGGGCGCAATGGCGCTCGCGCCCTTCTTTGATCGAAAAGACGTCGACCTGGCAGACCACGAGCGTGCGCCCGGGCTTGACCACGCGCCCGCGCGCCACGATACGCGCGCCGTCGGCCGGATTCATCAGATTCATTTTGTATTCGACCGTGAGCACGGTGGCCCCGGCCGGCATCATCGAAAACCCGGCATAGCCGCCGGCCGAATCCGCGATCATGCCGACCACGCCGCCATGCACATAGCCGTGCTGCTGCTGCACGGCGGGCGTGCGGTCGATCTCGATGTCCACTTCGCCGGGGGCAACGTGCGAAAGGCGTGCGCCGATCGTCGCCATGGCCCCCTGGCGCGCGAAACTGTTTCTGACCTTTGCTTCCCAATTCGGGTCGGCAGGTGCGTGTTCCATCGAAGGCCTCTTGCTGGCGAGGATCACCATACGCTAGCGTATGGTATGGCATCTCCCCTGTCAACGCGCGCCCCGGCCGGCGCCAAGCGTCTCGATTCCGCCGCTTGGGTCGCCGCCGCCTTCGAAGCGCTGGCGGCCGAAGGTATTGGGGGCGTGCGCGTCGAACGGTTGGCCGCCACGCTCGGCGTGACCAAGGGCAGTTTCTACTGGCATTTCAAAGATCGCGAAGCTTTGGTCGTAGCCTTGCTGGAGCGCTGGGCAGCGGGCCGCATCGCTGCCATCGCGGAACAGACGCGCGACTACGGCAGCGAAGGTGCTGCACGCAAAGCCTTGCTGGCCCTGCTCGACATCTATGCGCGCACGCCCAATCGCAAGGGGCTTGCCGTCGAGCTTGCAATCCGTGGCCTTGCACCGGGCCACGCTGCCGCAAAGCGCGCGGTCGCCCGCGTGGATGCCGCAAGGCTTGCGAAGGTCGGCGCGTTGTTCGCAAAGCTCGGCAAAACGCCAGCCGAGGCCGATGCGCGCGCGCTGCTGTTCTACGCGTTCCTGTTCGGCCAAAGCCTGATGGGCGGGGGCAAACGCCTGGCCGCCGCAAAGCGGGCCGCCGCCAAAATCGTCGCCGACTAGCGCTGCTGCGGGCGGGCCGTGCCGAGCCACAGGCCCGGCAGCATCAGCCCGAGCCCGACGAGGTGAAAGTCGGCCAGCTGTTCGCCGAGCAGCGCCCAGGCGAGGCCCGCCCCGTAGAGCGGGATCAAATACATGACGAGGCTCGCGCGCGACGGGCCGAGCCTTGCGATGATGACCGAATAGCACAGATACGAGCCAATACCAGGCACGAGAGCCACGAACATAAACGTCGCCAAGGTTTTTGCATCGAACGTCGGGGCGGCCACGTAAAACGTTTCGGCCACATAGAAAGGCAGGTTGACGGCAACACCGCCCGCGACGATCGCGGCCAAGCGCGCGGTTGCGTCGAACCCGGTCGGCGTGTGTTTAAGCGCCACCGAATAGACCGACCAGGCCAGCATCGCGAGCACGATCAGAAGATCGCCCGCGACGAATTGCAGGCGCACGAAATTGCCGAGATCGCCGCGCGCAACGATCCACAATGTGCCGCACAGGCATACGGCAATGCCCGCCGCCTGGCGCCACGACACGGCATCGCCATGCCGGCCCCAGGCGAGCAGCACGATCACGACCGGCGAGGCTGCGTAGATGAGGCCGATATTGGTGGCCGTGGTCGTGACACCTGCGAGATACACAGGTGCGCCGCACACGCCCATGCCGAGGAAACCCAGCCACAGATAGCTCGGCCATTGGCGTTTGATTTCGTCGCGGCCGCGCCACAGGGCGGTCGCCGCGAACGGCAGCAGCAGCGCAAACGTGAAACTCCAGCGCCAGAAAGCAAGCGCCACCGGCGGAATGGCGCCCGCATTCCAGCGCGCAACCAGCATGTTCGAGGCAAAAAAGGCGGGGACCAGAAAGAACAGCGCCCACGCAAAACGCCGACTTGCGAAAATTCCGGAAATGGCCATGCTGGCGGCGTCGATACAGGCCCTGCCCGCTTTTGTCACGCGCCAGATAAGGAGCCCTGCCATGCTGTTCATGGTCGTCGAACGCTTCAAAGACCAGGATCCGCTCCCGGTCTATGCCCGGGTCGAAGCGGCAGGCCGGCGCCTGCCGCCGGGGCTCACCTACCATTCAAGCTGGGTCGAGCCGAATTTCGACCGCTGCTTCCAGCTGATGGAATGCGACGACGCCACGCTGCTTCAGCAATGGGTGCTGTCGTGGCGCGGCTCGGGCGTATCGTTCGAGATCGTGCCCGTGGTGCCGAGCATCGCCACGCGCCAAACGGTCGCCCCGTTCCTCGCCGACGCAAAGAAGAAGCGCAAAAAGCGCTGACGCTTCAGGTGCCATGCTGGAGCGACGCCGCGACGGCATCGAGGGCCGCGCGCAGATCGGCGCGTGCGGGCCCGCGCGCCAGCCACAGCAAATGCGCTTCGCAGCGTGGTGCGTCGCCGCCCTCGACAGCGCGCAACGCCGCCAGCAGCGAGGCTTCGTGCGCGGTGGGTGCCGCCGCATCGTCGCCGCCCAATTGCAGGCGACGACGTGCCGCAATCCGCAGCACCGACAGAAGACGCGCAAGCGCCGAGACGATCTCGAACGAGCCCGCCTCGCCGTGCATGTGCTGCCAGAAGGCCTGCACGTCCCAGTCGCCGCCGGGGTCGCCGTCGAGGCGGCGCAGCGACCACAGGAGCCACGCCGCACAAGCGGCACCCGGCACCGACGGGCGGTGCAGGTCGGCGAAGACCGGCTCGACGGCGCTCAATTGAGACCGCCTGCGAGCGAAAGGCGCGTCCAGCCATAGGCGGCTTGCGTGGGATTGCGCCAGCCGAGATTCGCCGCAGCAAGGGCGCTTCCTGCCGCCGCCGCGAAATGTGCGGCGATGCGCGACGCTGCCGGCGGCAGGAACTCGGCGGTATGGCGTCGTGCGGCCGCAGCACCGAAATGCATCCCGTCGGCGCAGGCTTCGAGCAGAACGGCTTCGTCGGCCGACAGATTCGGGCAGGCAGGGCAGCGCACGTCGAGCGGGCGCAAGGCGGCAGCACCCAGAACCACAACCAGCGCATCGAGTGCGCGCGCCGCCGTCAACACGCGGTTGGCGGCGAACGCGTCGAAGAAACGGTTGTCGGCGGGTACTTGCGCTTGCAGCAACGCTGCACAATAGCGCAGGCCCCACAGCGCCAGCCAAGCGCCCGGCGCCAATTCGGCCGTGTCGATGCCCGGATCGGTTTGCGCCGACAACGCTGCCAGATCCTCGAACGCTCCCAAATGCGCGGCTTTCGCCATTGCACTGCCCCCTTGCTTGAATGCGACGAAGGCACTTTAGCGCGGTTAGCTTATAAATGCGAATCATTCTCATTCGCAGGACATAGAAAGAGCTAAGGCTCTGGCGGACCTATAAATTTTCATTCAGCGCTGGTGTCTTGCCTGGGCGTCGACGACGCAGAAGGCGGCCAAATTGACGATGCCGCGCACCGTGGCCGAGTTGTCGAGCACGTGGGCGGCGTGTGCGATGCCGAGCAGGATCGGCCCCACCTTCTGCGCCCCGCCCAATTCCTTCATCAGCGAAAAGGCGATGTTGGCGGCATCGAGCGTGGGCATGACCAGGAGATTGGCCGCCCCCTCGAGGCGCGTTTCCATCACGCTCTGGCTCCGGATCTGCGGACTCAAGGCCGCCTCGGCGGTCATTTCGCCATCGACCTCGAGATAGGGCGCCGACGCCTGGATGCGCTCGAGGGCGAGGCGCATTTTGCGCGCACTCTTGGAGCCGCTCGAGCCGAAATTGGAATGCGAGAGCAACGCCGCCTTGGGCTTGATGCCGAACAGCTTGACGACATCGGCCGCGCGCACGGTCATGTCGGCAATCTGGTTGGGCGTGGGATCGTTCGTCACGTGCGTGTCGCACATGAAGACCGTGCCGCGCGGATGCACAAGGGCCGACAGCGCGGCCGGCACTTCCGTGCCCGCTTCGAGACCGAGGATATCGACGATGTCCTGGAGTGCGCGCGTGTAGCGGCCAATCAGACCGCAGATCATGCCGTCGGCGTCGCCCTGGCGCACGGCCAAGGCCGCAAGCACCGTGTTGCGCGTGCGCACCATGGTGCGCGCGGCGTCGGGGGTGATGCCTTGGCGGCCCATGATCTGGTGGTAAAGCTGCCAGTCGCGCGCGTAGTTCGGCACGTCTTCGGGATTGAGCAGTTTGAAATCGCGGTCGATCTCAATGCGAAGCCCGAGCTTTTCGAGCCGCTTGCGGATCGTCTCGCGCCGCCCGACCAGGATGGGCTGGCACAATTCTTCGTCGATCAGCGTCTGGGCTGCGCGCAGCACGCGCTCGTCCTCGCCGTCGGCGAACACGATGCGCTGCTTGGCCGCGCGCGCGCGCTCGAAGATCGGCTTCATCACGAAGCCCGAGCGATAGACGAACTGCGACAGCTGGTCGTGGTAGGCGTCGAAATCCTTGATGGGGCGCGTCGCCACGCCCGATTCCATGGCGGCACGCGCCACCGCCGGTGCGATCTCGGTGATGAGGCGCGGATCGAAGGGCTTGGGGATCAGATTGTCGCGCCCGAAAGCCGGCGGCTCGCCGCCATAGGCCGCCACGACGATGTCGGACGGTTCCTGCATGGCAAGATCGGCGATGGCGCGCACGGCGGCGACCTTCATCGCCTCGTTGATCGTGCGCGCACCCACGTCGAGCGCCCCCCGGAAGATGAAGGGGAAACACAGGACATTGTTGACCTGGTTGGGATAGTCCGAACGGCCCGTCGCCACGATCGCGTCGGGCCGTACGGCCTTCACTTCTTCGGGCAGGATTTCGGGTGTGGGGTTCGCAAGCGCCAAGATGAGCGGTGCCTTGCCCATCTTCGCGACCATCGCGGGCTTCAGCACGCGCGGTGCGGACAGCCCCAAAAACACGTCGGCATCGCCGATCACGTCGTCGAGCGTGCGCGCATTGGTGTCGCGCGCGTAACGCGCCTTGCGCGGATCCATCTGCTCGACGCGGCCTTTGTAGACCACGCCCGCAATGTCGGTGACCCAGATGTTTTCGGTCGGCACGCCCAAATCGACGAGCAGATCGAGGCACGCGATGGCGGCAGCGCCCGCCCCCGACGTGACGAGTTTGATCTTGTCGATGGGTTTGCCGACCACGCGCAGGCCATTGAGGATTGCGGCCCCGACGATGATGGCGGTCCCGTGCTGGTCGTCGTGGAAGACCGGGATGTTGAGGCGCTGGCGCAGCTTGGCTTCGATCTCGAAGCACTCCGGCGCTTTGATGTCTTCGAGATTGATGCCGCCGAAAGTGGGCTCGAGCGCGGCGACGATCTCGACGAATTTGTCGGGATCGCGCTCGTCGATCTCGAGATCGAACACGTCGATGCCCGCAAACTTCTTGAACAGCACCGCCTTGCCTTCCATGACGGGCTTGGAAGCCAGCGGGCCGATCGCACCCAAACCCAGCACGGCGGTCCCGTTCGTGATCACGGCCACAAGATTGGCGCGGCTGGTGACGGTCGCGGCCTCGGCGGGGTCGGCCACGATCGCTTCGCACGCGGCGGCAACACCCGGCGAATAGGCAAGGGCGAGATCGTGCTGGTTGGCGAGCGGCTTGGTCGCGACGATCGCGAGTTTGCCGGGCGTGGGCAGCCGGTGATATTCGAGCGCTGCTTCGCGCAGCTTATCGTCGGCCATCGCGCAGGGCTCGCCTTCATGTTCAAAGAGGAGAAATGGTGCGGCCGAGAAGACTCGAACTTCCACGACCTTTCGGCCACCAGCACCTCAAGCTGGCGCGTCTACCGTTCCGCCACGGCCGCACTTTTATTCTCCCCCGCAAGGCCCTGGACAAGGGCTTGCAAAGGAACGGGACGCAGGCGATACCAAATCGGCGGGGCTTATGCAAGTTTCCCCGCCGGAGCCCCTTAATGAGCTGGAAAAACAGACCTTTGGACGGTCTCGAATGGCGGGTGGCCGAGGGCCTGACCGACTATGCGCAAGCCCTTGCGACCATGGAAGCGCGCGCAGCCGCCATCCGCGACGAAGGGGCACCCGAACTCGTCTGGCTGGTCGAGCACCCGCCGCTTTATACGGCCGGCACGTCCGCCAAGCCCGCCGACCTCGTCGCACCCGACCGTTTCCCGGTTTTCGAGGCCGGGCGCGGCGGCCAATACACGTATCACGGGCCCGGCCAGCGCGTGGCCTATGTGATGCTCGATTTGAAGCCGCGCGGCAGCGACGTGCGCGCCTATGTCGAACATCTCGAACAATGGATCATCGCAACGCTCGCGCGCTTCAACGTGAAGGGCGAGCGTCGCGAGGGCCGGATCGGCATCTGGGTCGATCGCGGCCCCGACGGGCGCGGCTTCAGGCGCGAGGACAAAATCGGGGCACTCGGCGTGCGCGTAAAACGCTGGGTGAGTTTCCACGGCATTTCGCTGAACGTCGATTGCGACCTGTCGCATTTCGCGGGCATCGTGCCGTGCGGCATCGCGGCCCCGAGCTACGGGGTCACGTCGTTGGCCGACCTCGGCCAGCTCGTGTCGATGCCGGAAGTCGACATGGCGCTCGAAGCCGCTTTCTTCGAAACCTTCGGCGCCTAATCTTCGCCAGTGAGGCGTTGCGCGAAATCGCGCCAGCCTTCGTCGCGCGTATCGCTCTGGGCGACGGCCGCGACGCGCGCGGAAGCAGGGCCCGTATGGCAGGCCACGATCATGTCGTCGACGCGGTCGGCGGGACCTGCGAACACGGCTTCGACCGTGCCGTCGGGACGGTTGCGCACCCACCCGACGAGGCCGCGCGCTTGTGCATTTTCGATCGTCCAGCCGCGAAACCACACGCCTTGGACGCGGCCCGAAACCAGCACATGTTTGGCGATGCGGCTGCTTTGCGTCATTGCGCTATTTTAGCGCCAGGCCGCCCCATAGGCTAGGCGCAGAGCGGTGCGCACGGCCGCTTGCGCCCAATCCTCGAGCGTTGCCGCATCGGGATAGTCCTTGCCGTCGAGATGGGCGACACGGTTGCGCCGCTCGCGCAACAGATCGAATTCGGGGCTCTCGCTTTCGCCGCCATGGCGCTGGGCTGCTTCGGCCAGCGCAAACGCCAGCACCACGCTTGCGGCCGCAGCCCCCGCGACATAGGCGCGCTCGAGCTCGTCGCGCGCCTGCGCCCAATGCAGCGGCAGTTTGGCGGCCTGCGGCGGCGCATTGGCGGCCAAAGCACGCGCGAACCAGTCGGCGCGCTTGGCGTCCATCGCCGTCAGCCGAACTCGATGATTTTCTGGTCGACCGCAAGCGAATCCCCGGCAGCGGCGAAGATCTTGGCGACCGTGCCGTCGCGCTCGGCGCGCAGCACGTTTTCCATCTTCATCGCCTCGACCGTGCACAAGGCCTCGCCCGCCTTGATCTCCTGGCCCTGGCGCACGGAAATGCTCTTGAGCAGCCCCGGCATCGGCGACAGGAGGAAGCGCGAGGTGTCGGCAATGCGTTTGGCCGGCATCAGGCGGTTGAGCTCGGCCGCGCGCGGGCTCAGCACCAGCGCATCGGCCATGCAGCCCGCATGGAAGAGCCGCCAGCCCGCCCCCGCGCGATCGACCTGCACGCAGACGGGAGCGCCGTCCACGAGCCCTTCGAACAAGGTCGCACCCGGCTGCCAAGCGGTTGCGATTTCGGTCGTCCCGGCCGCACTCGAAACGCGGCACACGCCGGCTTCGAAGCGGATCGACACGGCAATCTCCTGCCCGTCGAGCCGCACGACCGCTTCTTCGCCGATCTTCGCTTCATGGCCCTGCAATTGGCCCGAAATGCCGATCTCGCGCAGGCGCTGGCGATGGTGGATCGTGGCCGCGACGCCCACGAGAATGCCACGCGTTTCGGCATCGAGTGCCCGGCCTTTGAAGCCGCCTTTGAATTCCTCGGCGATGAAACCCGTCGTCAGGCGCGCGTCCTGGAAGCGCTTGTGGTGCATGATCGCGGCCAGAAACGGGATGTTGTGGTTGACCCCGCGCACCACATACGCATCCAACGCGGCCGCGATGCGCGCGGTGGCCTCATTGCGCGTTTTGCCGTGCGCCACGAGCTTGGCGATCATCGGGTCGTAGTACATCGAGATTTCCGCACCCTCGTACACGCCCGTGTCGACGCGAATGCCGGGCCGCCCTTCCGGAGCGGCAAGGCGCGTCAAGCGGCCGATCGACGGCATGAAATTGCGCAGCGGGTCTTCGGCATAGATGCGCGCTTCGATGGCCCAGCCTTTGATCGGCACGTCCTTCTGCGCAAGCGCAAGTTTCTCGCCGGCGGCCACGCGGATCATCATCTCGACGATGTCGAGCCCGGTGATCATCTCGGTCACCGGATGCTCGACCTGGAGCCGCGTGTTCATCTCGAGGAAATAGAATTTTTTGTGCTTGTCGACGATGAACTCGACCGTGCCCGCCGACCTGTAGCCGACGGCTTTGGCCAACGCCACCGCCTGCTGGCCCATGGCCGCACGCGTCTTGGGATCGAGGAACGGCGAAGGGGCCTCCTCGATCACTTTCTGGTGGCGGCGCTGGATCGAGCATTCGCGCTCGTTGAGATAGAGAATATTGCCGTGAGCGTCGCCGATCAGCTGGATCTCGATATGGCGCGGCTCTTCGACGAATTTTTCGGCGAACACGCGGTCGTCGCCGAACGAGCTTTTGGCCTCGCTCGTGGCCGACAGGAAACCCTCGCGCGCTTCGGCATCGTTCCAGGCGATGCGCATACCCTTGCCGCCGCCGCCGGCCGAGGCCTTGATCATCACCGGATAGCCGATCTTGCGCGACACGACGACGCATTCTTCGGCGTCTTTGATCGGCTTCAGATAGCCCGGCACGGTCGATACACCGGCCTTCTGCGCGAGTATCTTCGATTCGATCTTGTCGCCCATCGCGGCGACGGCCTTCATCGTCGGGCCGATGAACACGATGCCGGCCTTCTCGAGGGCCGTCGCAAACGCGGCGTTTTCCGAGAGGAACCCGTAGCCCGGATGCACGGCCTCGGCCCCCGTCGCTTTGCACGCGGCGAGGATCGCGTCGATCTTGAGATAGCTCTCGGACGTGGGTGCCGGCCCGATCCGCACGGCTTCGTCGGCCTCGCGCACATGCAAGGCCTCGGCGTCGGCATCCGAATAGACCGCGACGGTCTTGATGCCGAGACGCTTGGCCGTGCGCATCACGCGCACCGCAATCTCGCCGCGATTGGCGACGAGGATTTTGCCGAACAATTTGCCGGCTTGCGATGCAGCTTCTTTTTTCTTCGCGGCCATGATCAACCGTCCTTCGATCCGAACAAACCCATCGCGTAGGCGGTGTGCAACGCGAGCGGCACGCCCCACCCGACCGCCACGAGCGCCCACCAATGGAAACCGGGCACAAACAAGAGATTGACCAAGGCGAGCAAGGTCACGACCGCAAACGCCACGCCGAAATGGATCTGCAACGCCCGCCGCATCAGCGCCGCCCGCCGATGATTTCGTGCGCATAGGCCCAATGCAGGGCCAGCGGCAACGCCCACACGAAGCCCAGCCACATCCACCACGGATAACCCGGCGACGCGATCGCATTCACGCCGATCGCCACGAACAGGATGCTCGTGAACACGAGAGCGTGCAGCCGAAACCGCTTCAACCGTTCGGCGCGCGGGTCTTTCACAGCGGAATGTTCCCGTGTTTCTTCCACGGATTTTCGAGCTTCTTCGTGCGCAGCATCGCCAAGGCGCGCGCCAGGCGCGGGCGCGTGGAAGCGGGCGAGATCACGTCGTCGATGAAGCCGCGCGAGGCGGCGACGAACGGGTTCGCGAAGCGACGGCGATATTCGTTCGTGCGCGCTTCGATCTTGGCGGGGTCGCCCATGTCGGCGCGGAAGATGATCTCGACGGCCCCCTTCGGGCCCATCACGGCGATTTCCGCGGCCGGCCACGCATAGTTCAAATCGCCGCGCAAATGCTTGGACGCCATCACGTCGTAGGCACCGCCGTAGGCTTTGCGCGTGATGAGGGTCACCTTCGGCACGGTCGCTTCGGCATAGGCGTAGAGCAGCTTGGCGCCGTGTTTGATGATGCCGCCGTATTCCTGCGCCGTTCCCGGCATGAAGCCCGGCACGTCCACGAGGGTGACCAGCGGAATGCCGAAACAATCGCAGAAGCGCACGAAGCGCGCGGCCTTGATCGAGGCCGCAATGTCGAGGCAGCCCGCCAGCACCATCGGCTGGTTGGCAACGAACCCGACCGTGGCCCCTTCGATGCGCCCGAAGCCGACGATGATGTTCTTGGCGTTGTCGGGCTGGATCTCGAAGAAATCGCCGTCGTCGACGATCTTCAAGATCGCCTCGTGCATGTCGTAGGGCTTGTTGGGATTATCGGGGATCAGCGTGTCGAGCGAGGGCTCGAGCCGGTCGGCCGCGTCGTGCGTGGGGCGCTGCGGCGCACCCGTCTTGTTGCTCGCAGGCAGGAAATCGAAAAAGCGGCGCGTCTGGAGCAGTGCTTCGACGTCGTTGTCGAAAGCAAGGTCTGCCACGCCGGATTTCTGCGTGTGCGTGGCGGCCCCGCCGAGATCCTCGGCCGACACGATCTCGTGCGTGACGGTTTTGACGACGTCGGGCCCGGTCACGAACATGTAGGAGCTGTCTTTGACCATGAAGATGAAATCGGTCATGGCGGGCGAATAGACAGCCCCGCCCGCACAAGGCCCCATCACGAGCGAGATCTGCGGCACCACGCCGGAAGCCAACACGTTGCGCTGGAACACTTCGGCGTAGCCCGCAAGGCTCGCGACCCCTTCTTGGATGCGCGCACCGCCCGAATCGTTGAGGCCGATCACGGGGGCACCCACTTTCATCGCCTGGTCCATGATCTTGCAGATCTTCTCGGCATGCGCTTCCGAAAGCGAACCGCCGAACACGGTGAAATCCTGCGAATACACGAACACGAGGCGCCCGTTGATGGTGCCCCATCCCGTGACCACGCCGTCGCCGGGGACTTTCTGCTCGTCCATGCCGAACTCGACCGAGCGATGTTCGACGAACATGTCCCACTCTTCGAACGAGCCTTCGTCGAGCAGCAATTCGAGCCGCTCGCGCGCCGTGAGCTTGCCCTTGGCATGCTGGGCCGCCACCCGCTTGGCCCCACCGCCGGACCGCGCACTTTGGCGGCGGGCTTCGAGTTCGTTCAGGATTTCCTGCATGGGCCGGACATGTCCCTTCGATGACGGATTTATGCTGCGGCCCTAGGGAGTAGCAAACCGATCAGCCGCGCGCCAGCGCGAAAAACCTTTCGCAAACAGCAAGATCGTCGCGAATTGCAGCATGTTTTGCGGTCAAGACCGGGTCTTCGCCCCAGCGCTCGGCCTGGTAGGCGGCATCGAGCTCGGCGGCGGCAAAAGCCTGGGCGGCATCGATGCGGGCTTGCGCAAGCGCCAACCCGATCGCGAGCGAGCCCGCCGCGTCGACCGCAACGCCGAGACCCGCGAGTTCGAGATCGCTTGCGGCTGCGAGCGCTTTGCGCAACGCCTTGAGGCTCGCCTCCGGTTGCGGCGGCCCGACGACGGCGAGATGCGTTTCAAGCCGCGCGTCGTAGCGGTGCGCCAGCCAATCGAGCAGCGGTTGCCAATGCGCGATCTGGCGGGCGGCCAAATCGCGCGGCTGCTCGACGCGGTAGCAGACAAGATCGGTTTCGGCGAAGCCGAGAAGCGCTTCGATGATCGCATCGCGCTGCGGGCCGATGCGATCGATCGCCGTACCCACGATGCGCGTGAGGGGAACGCGCGCAAAATCGATCTTCGTGAATTTGCCCTTCGGCACCACGCCTTGCCATTCGTCGGCGAGCGCTTGGGCGAACGCTTGCGTGTGCACGGCGATCGCAGCCCCCGCAGGCGTGCGCACAGGCGTGCCGTCGAGTGCCACGCCATACGCATCGCCCAGCGCCACGACGCTGGGGATGGCGTAGGCGTCTTTCGTCGGCGACGTGCTCAACGGCCGAACGGCAGGCGGCCGATGCCGGGCACCTGGATGCCGCCCGAGGGAGCGGGTGCCGGGGCCGCTTGCGCCGGGGCCGGTTGGGCGGCGGGTGCGGACGCCGGTTGTGCCGGTGCCGGGCGGCCCGTTGCGGCCGCAAGCGCCTGGGCGCAGGCATTCGAGGCGCCCGGGGCCGCTTGCGCCGGTGCCGCCTGGCGCTGGCCGCCGCCAAGCAGACCGCCGACGATAGCACCTGCCCCGCCGACGATGTTGCCGGCACCGCCGACAATGCCCGTGACCGCCCCTGCCCCGCCCGACAGCAGCGCTTGTGCCGTACCGGCCGGATCGGGGACGACGCTCGAGTTGGCGAAGGTGCCGCGAATGAACACGGCGACCGGGCCTGCAACCTGATTGAGATTGAGCTGCTCGCTGCGCAGATCGAACGAGCCCGAGGTGCGCGCCGACATGATGCCCGTATCGATGAGGCCGGCTTTGTAGGTGCCCACCCCGTTCTGGAAGTCGATCTTGTGGATGCCGCAACGCACCGACGTGCCGATATTGAGGGCCGCCAACGGCGGGGCGACCTTGCCGAGCCAATCGCCGATCACGCGCGTGGCGGCCTGGCCAAGCTCGCCCGGCCCCATGTTCAGGAACACATCGCCCTGCAGCGTTGCAGCAAGCCCGCGCGCGGTCTCGCCCTGGCCGCGCAGATTGAGATCGAACGCGGTAAGCCCACCCTTGAACCAATCGTTGAGCTTGCGCTCGGTGAGCACGCGGCCGACATCGAGATTGCGCATCTCGACCTTCTGCGTGAAGCCCTTCTGCGCGGCGTTGGCCGTGGTCTCGATCGCAAATTTCCCGCCGTCCATCTCGAAGGTCAAAGGCCGCAGAGTAAGCTGGCCGTTATTGACGACGAGCTGCAGATTGAGGCTGCGCAGCGTCGCCCCTTGCGTGACGATGCTGTCGGCCGCGTAGCGCAGATCGGCGTTCGCACTGTTCAGCAATTCGAACGGCACCTTCTCGTTCGGGATCACGCGCCCGTCGCTGGGCGTGGCGGCCGAAGGTGCCGCCGCAGGCCTTGCGGGCTGTGCGGTTGCGGGCTTGGGCGGGAACAGCTTCACGAGATCGACCGAGGTCGAGCGCAGATTGGCCTGCACCGAGGGCTTGCCGCCGGGCGGATTGGCAAGTGTGGCCTCGCCCGAAAGATCGACCGCGTTCTGCGGGCCTGCCGCGAGCTTGAGGTTGGAAAGCTGGTAGCGGGCGGCGGCCGTGTCGCGCAGTTGCAACTGCAGATCGAGCGGGCCTGCCACGGCCGGTTCCATGCGCGCGGCCCGGAACGGGGCGGCCATGTCGGTCGAGACGGCGCGCACGGCGACGTTGAGGCCGCGCTGTTCGAGCGGATCGAGGAACGCACCCGCCACGTCGAGCTTGATCGTGTCGGCCTTGCCGAATTCGACCTTGATTTCGGGCAGGCTCAAACGGTTGCTGGGGCCGCTGTCGGCGATCTTGAGCGTGAGCTTCAAAGGCCCGAGTGCCGGGATTTCCTGCTTGGCGAGGGCGGCGAGTTTCTGCACCTCGGGGATTTCGGCGATGAGGTCGAACGTATAACCCTGGCCCTTGGTGGGGACCATGATGCCGCCCGCAATCTTGCCGGTCAGCACATTGTCGCCGACCGCAAAAGCGAGATCGACGGGATAGGGGCGCCCGACGGTTTGCAATGCGCGCTCGACCGAACCGACCTGGCCTTTCAGCGTGAATTTCTGTTCGCCCGCGAGCGCCGGAACGTTGACCGCACCGGCAATGTCGAGGCGCAGCGGATCGGCCGCGCCGTCGGCATTCACGAGAATGCGCTCGAGCTTGATCTCTTGGGTTTCGCGCGTCTTGCCGTCGCGGTAGGCGAAGCGCGCATTGCGCAGTTCGACCGCGCGCACCACCGGGAGCGGGGCACCCGCCCCGCCGCTCTGGGCTGCTTGCGACTGATTGGGCTGGGCCGGTGCGGGTGCCGCCGTCTCGAATTCCCAATTGCCGCGCCCGGCGGCGTCGGTCTCGAGCAGAATGTCGGTGTCGGCCAAAACAAGGCGCGTGATTTCAATCTGCTTCGAAAGCAGCGGCAGCAAGGCCACCTGCACTTCGAAGCGGCCGACCTTGACCATCTCGGGCCGCGAGCCCCAGGGCGCATTGGAAAAGGTCACGTCGGCGATGCCGAAGCTCGGGCTGAAGCCGATCGCAAGCTTGATGTCGCCTTTGAGGGCCAAATCGCGGCCGGTCGCCTTCTTGGCGGCCTCAACGATCTGCGGCTTGTACTGGTTGGGATCGATCGACGACGCGACGATGAACACGCCCGCGACGACGACGACCACGAGGCCAACGAGGCCGATGGCAACCCATTTCAAGATACGCATTGTGCATTCCCCCAGAGTTCCCGAATCAAGTCGGGCACTTCGCCGTAGTGTGCGGCAAGCCTGTCGGCACCGGCCGCCGTCAGCTCGTCCGCCGCATGATAGCCCCAGACGACGCCGATCGCCGGAATGCCGGCCGCCTTCGCCATCGCCATGTCGAAACTCGTATCGCCGATCATGACGGCGTTTTTGCGATCAACGCCGGTTTCTTCGAGCGCCCAATGCAGCATCGTGGGATCGGGCTTGCCGGGCGCGCGGTCGGCCGTCTGGAGCGTGGAAAAGCGGTTGCCGAGCCCGTGGGCGGCGAGTACGGCATCGAGGCCGCGGCGCGCCTTGCCGGTCGCAATGCCGAGCTGCCAGCCTTCGGCCTCCAGCGCGTCGAGCGCATCGAGGGCGCCCGGAAACATCGGCTCGACCATGCCGCCCTCGGTGCGCAGCTCGAAGAAGGCGCGCTTGTAGGCCTCCGTGAGGTCGAGATGCACGGCGGCGCGTTGGTCGGGGGCGAGCAGCGCCATGCAGCGCTCGAGCGGCAAGCCGATCACGCGATGCGTCTGCGCAAGCGTGGGGGCCGCAAGGCCGAGAGCGTCGAACGCACTTTGCATGCAGGCCTGGATCGCGTGCTGGCTGTCGACGAGCGTGCCGTCGAAATCAAAAATCGCGAGGCGGGGGGAAAGCGTTTCGGTCATGGGGCAGGAGTTTGCCGGTTTCCGACCGGCGCGCCAAGCCCCCTGCCCGGCCTGTCAGTCACGGGGGAACGGATCGATCCGCGCATCGGCATCGAAGCCGAAAAACTCCCAGGTCTTGGCCATGTGCGTCGGTAGCGGCGCTTTGACCTTCAAAAGCCCGCTGCCCGACGGGTGCGGAATCTCGATCGAGCGCGCATGCAGATGCAGCTTGCCCGACACGCCGTCGCCGGGCAGGCGCGCAGCGGGGCCGCCATATTTGCCGTCGCCGACGATCGGCGTTTTGAGCGCATCGGCGCAATGCACGCGCAATTGATGCGTGCGGCCCGTGCGCGGCCACAGCACGAGCCACGCCGCCTTGTCGCCTGCCGCTTCGGCGGTCGCAAACAGCGTGACCGCACGCTTGCCGTCCTCTTCGTCGGCCGCCACGCGCTCGTAGCCGCCAGGACCTGCTTCTTTGGCCAAGGCCAGATCGATCTTGCCTTGCGACGGTTTGGGTGCGCCCACGACGAGCGCCCAATAGATCTTGCGCGCATTGCGATGGCGGAACGCGTCGCCGAGCAGCTGCGCGTTGCGCGCCCCGCGTGCGAGCACGAGCACGCCAGACGTATCGCGGTCGAGCCGGTGCACGAGCTTGGGCCGGCCTTCTTGTTCGAACTGCAACGCATCGAGCATGCCGTCGATATGGCGCTCGGTGCCGGTCCCGCCCTGCACGGCAAGACCCGGCGGCTTGTTCAGCACGATCACGTCGTCGTCTTTGTAGATCACGCACGATTGGATGAGCTCGGCATCCGCTTTCGAGACGCTGCGGGGTGCGCGCACGGCCGTGACTTCGTCGGGCTCGTCGGGCGGCGGCATCGCGATGTTCGGCGGCAGGCGCACGTCTTGGTCCGGCAGCAGGCGCTGGTTCGACTTTGCGCGCTTGCCGTCGACGCGGATCTGGCCCGTGCGCAGCAGCTTTTCGATGCGCCCCTGGGCAAGCCCCGGGAAACGCCGCTTGAGCCAGCGGTCGAGCCGCTGGTCGGCGTCGTCGGCTTTGATCGCAATGGTGATGACGCCGCTCATTCGTCCCTCGTGCGCCGGGCGCGCAGTTTGGCCCAATAGTCCAGCCGTTTGCGGATCTCGCGTTCGAACCCGCGATCCGGCGGATCGTAGAAAATCTCGCGCGCCATCTTGTCGGGAAAGTAATTCTGGCCCGAAAAGCCGTCTGGCGCATCGTGGTCGTAGGCGTAATCCTTGCCGTAGCCAAGCTCTTTCATCAAAGCGGTCGGCGCATTGAGAATATGCATGGGCGGCATCAGCGAGCCGGTGCGCTTGGCCGCCGCATTGGCCCCGCTCGAGGCCACATAGACGGCGTTGGATTTGGGCGCACAAGCCAGATACGCGACCGCCTGCATGATCGCCAATTCGCCCTCGGGCGAGCCCAGGAAGTCGTAGGCGTCTTTGGCCGCCAAAGCCTGCACCAGCGCTTGCGGGTCGGCCAAGCCGATATCCTCGACCGCAAAACGCACGAGGCGGCGCACGATATAAAGCGGGCCTTCGCCGCCCGCGAGCATGCGCGCGAGCCAATAGAGGGCCGCGTCGACGTCCGAGCCGCGCATCGATTTGTGCAAGGCCGAGATGAGATTGTAATGGCCTTCCTGCGCCTTGTCGTAAAGGGGCGCGCGGCGCTGCACGGCGTTGGCAAGTGCCGCCGTATCGAAGGGGCTGCCGCGATGCTGGAACACCTGTTCGACAAGATTGTAGAGATAGCGCCCGTCGCCGTCGGCCATCGCGATGAGCGCACCGCGCGCATCGTCGGTCAGCGGCAGCTTTCGCCCTTCGGCAGCTTCGGCTTTGCCCAGCAACGTTTCGAGCGTGGCATCGTCGAGCCGCTTCAGCACCAGCACTTGGCAGCGCGACAGCAAGGCGGCGTTGACTTCGAAAGACGGGTTTTCAGTCGTGGCCCCCACAAGGGTGACTGTGCCGTCTTCGACATAGGGCAAAAAACCGTCTTGCTGACCGCGATTGAAGCGGTGGATCTCGTCGACGAACAGCAGCGTCGATTTGCCCATCTGGCGGCGCTCGACCGCCTCGGCAAACGCCTTGCGCAGATCGGCCACACCGGAAAACACCGCCGAGAGGGCGACGAATTCGAGCCCGACCGCACTTGCGAGCAGCCGCGCGATCGTGGTCTTGCCGCAGCCCGGCGGGCCCCACAATACGATCGAGGCAAGCTTGCGGTTGGCGAGCATGCGCGCCAATGGCCCCTCGCCCGCCAGCAGATGGTCCTGGCCCACCACGTCGGCCAATGTCGCGGGGCGCAAACGCTCGGCCAAGGGGCGGTCGGAATTCGCACTTGCGAAGAGGCCGCCCGCTGTTGATTTCGGCGGCGTCATCCGCCGACGGTCGTGTTCAGCACACGCCCGCCGCGGCTCACCTGCAGGCGCCACGGCAGCGGCAATTGCACCGCACGGCGCGCGTCTTCGACCGTGGCGATGGCGCGGTCGTTGATGCGCAGCACGAGATCGCCCGGCTGCAGGCGCAGCTGTGCCGCCGGGCTGCCGCGCCGCACCTCGGTCACGATCACGCCGCGCGCCGGCAGATCGAGGCCGAGCTCGTCGACGAACGCGGGCGACAGATTGGCAAGCGTGGCACCCGAAAACGGATGCTGGCCGCGCATGGGTGTCACGTCGCGCGGCGGATTTTCGACCGGGGCTGTGAGTGACGCCGTCACGATGTTTTCGCGCCCGCCCCGCCACACGGCGAGGCGCACACTCTGGCCGATGGGCTGTGTCGCGATGCGGAAGCGCAGGGCATCGTTGTCGTTGACCTCGCGCCCTTCCACGCGCAGCACCACGTCGCCGCGCCGCAAGCCCGCGCGATCAGCAGGTCCGCCCGGAAACACATCGGTGATGGCGACCCCGACCGGGCGGCTCAATCCCAAGCCGGGGGCAAGCTCGCTCGTGACGGTCTGGCCCGAAGCACCCAGCCACGCGCGCACGAGCCGCCCGCCCGAGGCGACCGAAGCCACGACCGTCTGCACCATGTTGGCGGGTACGGCGAAACCAACGCCGTTCGACCCGCCGTCGCGCGAGAAGATTGCGGTGTTGATGCCGATGAGCTTGCCGTCGAGCGTGACCAAAGCGCCGCCCGAATTGCCGGGATTGATCGCGGCGTCGGTCTGGATGAAAAAGCGGAAATCGGCAATGCCCGCCATCGTGCGCGCGACGGCCGAGACGATCCCTTGCGTGACTGTCTGGCCCACGCCGAACGGGTTGCCGATCGCGAGCACGATGTCGCCCACTTCAAGGTCGTCCGAATCCTTGAGCTCGAGCGTGGGCAAGGGCTCGGCCCCGGCATCGATGCGCAGGATGGCAAGATCCGTGCGCTCGTCGCCGCGCACGAGGCTTGCTTCGAATTCGCGGCGATCGGCCAGGCTCACGACGATTTCTTCGGCGCCGCGGATCACGTGGAAATTCGTGACGATGAGGCCCGATGCGTCGACGATGACGCCCGAGCCCAGCGAGTTCTGCACGCGCTCGCCGATACCCGGAAACTGGTTGCCGAAAAAGCGCTGGAAGGTGGGGTCGTTGGCAAGCGGCGACGGGATCGCGCGCTGCACGCGCCTTGTGGTGACGTTGACGACGGCAGGAGCCGCGCGCTTGACCACGGGGGCGAAAGACAGCTGCACCTGCGCGCGCGACTCCGGCACCACGCGGGTTTGGGCGGCGACGGGGGCTGCCAGCAGAAGAACCAGAAGGAAAGACAAAAATCGCATAGCGTCAGTATAGTTCCTTCGCAAGGTTGGCGCCAAGCCAAGCCATGCCGATGTTTAACCAGGGGCGATACCGTAACCTTCCTTCAACAGAGAGCGAATCCTGCAGCGTGCCCTTTCTCCTTGCAACGCTGCTGCTCTCGATGATCGCGTCGCCGGCGCTCGCGCAGAACTATGTGGACGCATGCCGCGTCGCACGTTTGGCTGCGCAGCCTGCGGCGCGCGAGGCTGTCGGAGGCCTCGGCGCACCGCCCTCGAGTTTGACCCTGGCGGAGATCGAACATACGGCCGCGTGCATGGCTGCGGCCCTCGATCGGTCGTTCGCTGCCGTGGGCGATGCAGCGATACGCCGCGTGCGCGCATGGGCGCCAATGTCGACCAGCTATAAAGCCTCCGAACACGGCACGTTCCTGCGGGTATACGCCAATCCGCAAGCGGCCGCGTCTTACGCGCGCTACGAGGAAGGCCCGCGCATGCCGCAAGGCGCCATGGTGATCAAACGTTCCTTCCGCGTCGAGACCGACGGGCGCGTGCGCCCCCACCGAACCTACATCATGGAAAAAATGGGCGTGGGCTACGAGCCCGGAATCAACGATTGGCGGTTCGCCGCCTACGAGCCCAATGGCGCATTGGTGGGCGAAACCGGCGGCCGCGACAATGCCCGCGTACGCTTTTGCGCCGAGTGCCATGCAGCAGCGCGCGAACAAGACTTCTTGATCTTCGTGTTGCCGAAATTCCGAATCACGTCGGTCGGGCAATAAACGCAAGCGACGTTTCCGTCCACAATGCGCATGGCTCCAATAAAGTTTCTTCGCAAGGCTGGCGCCACGCGCGGCGGGAGGCGGGAATGGACAAAACGACCGATTGGCGGGATGGCGTGCGGATCGTGCGCGGTGCTGCGGTTGCGCGCGAAATGCGCGACCCCGGCGGCATTGGCCGGGCGACTGCGGCACAGTTCAGCGGCGGCGGTGCCGGCAATGTGTGGATCGGCGCGGTGTCGCTCGCCCCCGGCGACTTCGCCTATTTCGTGCCGCATGTGCCGCACCAGGAGCGCAACCCGAGTGCGGCCGAGTCCGTCGATTTCCTCGTTGTGCGCACGGATGCGGCGCGCCTCGCGCTCAAGCTCGACGCCGACCCGGTCGCAACGCCCGAAACCGTCGCCTGATCGGCTGCGATCCGCATCAGCGGTGCACGGGCGCGCTGCGCGTATGGCCGTCAACCTTGGTGCCGTCGCCGCGCGTGTACGGATCGACGGTGACGGGGCCATGCGACGTGCGCAGCTGGTTGCGGCGGCGCGCTTCGGACGATTCGAACCAGCTTTTCACCTTCTCGAACGCTTCGGCCTGGCGCGGATTGCCGCTCTGCCAATAGCGCCGCGACGCCTGCACCGCACGCACATCGTCTTCGGTCCAATCCTCGACCGGCAAGGTCAGCAGACGCTCGACGCGCAAAGCCGCGTCGTCTTTCCAGGCGGGCGGCCAATTGTCGCGCGGACCATGGCCTTCAATATCGCCCCACCGTTCCTTTGGAAGATAGCGTGCGGTCCCGTTTGCGCCGCTTCCGCCATGTTCGAAGGAAGCCGCAATCTCCGCCTTTGCCAACCGCACGACATCCTCGCGACTTTTCGCCGCACGCGCAATGCGCAGCGCGATCTCGTTGTTGTTCGAACGACCCATCGTTGCTTCGTCCGGTTTTTGGCGATCTTTCTCGTCGACTGCCCGATAATTCCCCTTAATCTCGTTGGCCTCGCCCATTGCCCAGGCGGGCAGCGAACCCCGCGTGCGGGCTTCTTCCGCAATCCAAATAATGTGGCGAAACGCATCGCCGGGACCGTTGTGCGTTCCCGGAAGTCGCGACGACTTGGTTTCTTGTTCGGCCCAAGTCGAGGCTTCGGTTGAATATGACGATGTTTTCATCTTTTGTTCTCTTTTCTTAGTTTGAGGTTTTGCAACGGCTTAGCCCGTTTGAGGCGCGTATGGCACGCAGCCGTCTAGATTTGCGATTCCTGACTTCCAGCGCAGGATAACGACGCATCGTCGGCCGAAAGAGGCGTGGCCGGCGAAAAGCTGGATGCGCTGGGCGTCGAGGCCAAGCTGCGGCCGCGGCACGACGTAATACTCGACCGACCATTTCCAAGATTTGACCGGTTCCAATACAATTGCAGCGGGGAACTTCTCGCCCGACAAGGGGGCGCGCACCCGAACCGCTGCCGCACGACCGTCGATGAAGCGCGACTCAGCATACGGCCCGAAACTTGGCGCCGAGCCGTCGTCGATTTCGACGATCTCGTAGGTGAAGCGCAGATTCGACCAGAGCCAGAAAAACGCGATCATCCAGACCGCGATTTTCCACCAGTTGCGTGGGCGCCGTTCGCGCGGCGGCAAGCCCAGCCGCCGCATGATCGGCACACCATCGGTTCGTTTGATCTCGTCCATAGATTGAAACATATCAAGAACAAAATGGCCGCACAAGCAGTTTTGCGCGAGTTATTTACGCAAATACAACTGGGTTTTCGGAGATCCCACGGAAGCAGCGCCAAAACAAAAACGGCGCCGATTTCTCGGCGCCGTCTGTGCTGGTCCCTAAAGCGTTGGCGCTAGAACGCTTACGCGTTCGCGGCTTCGGCCTTTTCGTTGGCTTCGCGCTCGGCGGCCACGCGAGCCTTGTCGGCCTTGCCCTTGGCTTCCGGATCGCGATCCACGAGTTCGATCACTGCAAGCGACGCCGCATCGCCGTGGCGCATGCCCGCGCGCAGAACGCGCGTATAGCCGCCGGCGCGCGTCTTGTAGCGCTCGGCCAGAGGCCCGAACAGCTTCTGCGCCACGATCGTATCCTGCAGCATCGACAAGGCACGGCGCCGATTGGCAAGGCCGCCCTTCTTGCCCAGCGTGATCAGCTGGTCGACGTAAGGGCGCAGTTCCTTGGCCTTGGAAACCGTGGTCTTGATCTGCTCGTGCACGATCAGCGACACCGCCATGTTGGCGAGCGTTGCTTGGCGGTGCGGCGAGGTGCGGCCCATCTTACGGCCGGCTACTCCGTGACGCATGACTCTCTACTCCTTCGGCGAACAGCCGCTCAATACGGCTCTTCGAGTTTCTTGGCGAGCTCTTCGATGTTCTCGGGCGGCCAGCCGACGATCTGCATGCCCAGATGCAGACCCATTTGCGACAGCACTTCCTTGATCTCGTTGAGCGACTTGCGGCCGAAATTCGGCGTGCGCAGCATCTCGGCTTCCGACTTCTGGACGAGGTCGCCGATATAGATGATGTTGTCGTTCTTGAGGCAGTTGGCCGAGCGAACCGACAGTTCGAGCTCGTCCACCTTCAAGAGCAGGTTCTTGTTGAACGGCAGATCGCCGACCTTCTCTTCGACGCGCTCCGCGTTCGGCTCTTCAAAATTGATGAAGAGCTGCAGCTGGTCCTGGAGGATGCGCGCGGCCAAGGCCACGGCGTCTTCCGGCGTGATGGCGCCGTTGGTTTCGATGCGCATCGACAGCTTGTCGTAGTCGGTGACCTGGCCGACGCGCGTGTTCTCGATCTTGTACGAGACCTTGCGCACGGGGCTGAAGAGCGCATCGACCGGAATGATGCCGATGGGCGCGTCGGCCGGGCGCGACGTGGCACCCGGAACGTAGCCCTTGCCGCTCTC
Organism: Magnetospirillum sp.; assembly: GCA_027532905.1. Lineage (NCBI taxonomy): Bacteria > Pseudomonadati > Pseudomonadota > Alphaproteobacteria > Rhodospirillales > Rhodospirillaceae > Magnetospirillum > Magnetospirillum sp. Next base: position 13,566 of record JAPZUA010000006.1, on the reverse strand, counting down.
GACGGTCATTTCCATCATGAGCTTGGCGCCGTCGTCGAGCGTGCAGATCACGTGGTCGGGGTTCATGACCTCGATGTCGTGGCCGGTTTCGATCTGGCCTGCGCGCACTTCGCCGGGGCCGGTCGCCTTCAGCACGATGCGCTTGGGGCCGTCGCCGTGCATGCGCAAGGCGATCGCCTTGATGTTCAGCACCACGTCGGTCACGTCTTCGCGCACGCCCGGAATCGACGAGAACTCGTGCAGCACGCCTTCGATCTTGATCGTCGTGATCGCGGCACCCTGCAGCGACGAGAGCAGCACGCGGCGCAGCGCGTTGCCGAGCGTGAGGCCGAAACCGCGCTCCAGCGGTTCCGCCACCACGGTCGCTTCGCGCTTGGCGTCGTCGCCGGGCTCGATGTCGAGCTTCTGGGGCTTGATCAGTTCTTTCCAGTTCTTCTGCAGCACGTGGATCACCTTTCGGGCGGTCTTGCGGGGCCGGGGGGCAAGGGCGCCGAAGAGCGCCGGCCCCGATCCCGCATAATTTCGTCTTTTGCCGTTGCAACCGGAGGCGGGAAGGCCCGCAACCGGTCTGGATCACCGCAGGCTTAGACGCGCCGACGCTTGGGCGGACGGCAGCCGTTGTGCGGGATCGGCGTCACGTCGCGGATCGACGTGATCTGGAAGCCGACGGCCTGCAGCGCGCGCAAAGCCGACTCGCGGCCCGCACCCGGACCCTTCACTTCCACTTCGATCGTGCGCATGCCGTGTTCCATGGCCTTCTTGCCCGCGTCTTCGGCAGCCATCTGGGCGGCGTAGGGCGTCGACTTGCGGCTGCCCTTGAAGCCTTGCGTGCCCGACGAGGACCACGAGATCGTATTGCCCTGCGCGTCGGTGATCGTGATCATCGTGTTGTTGAACGAGGCGTTCACGTGCGCCACGCCCGAAATGATGTTCTTGCGCTCGCGGCGGCGCGGACGCCCTGCTGCGGCTGCTGCTTTTTTGTCGGCCATCGTTGGTGTCCTCGAATGTCTCGGAGTGCTTCAGGCTACTTGGCGCAAGCGGTTACTTGCGCGCGGCGACCTTCTTGCCAGCGATCGGACGCGCCTTGCCCTTGCGGGTACGCGCGTTCGTGTGCGTACGCTGGCCGCGCACCGGCAGGCCCTTGCGATGGCGCAGGCCGCGATACGCACCCATATCCATCATGCGCTTGATGTTCATCGCGATTTCGCGGCGGAGGTCGCCCTCGACGCGGAATTCGCGGTCGATGCATTCGCGGATCTTCAGCACTTCCTCGTCGGAGAGCTGATTGACCCGTTTCGCATCGGGGATTCCCACTTTTTTGCAGATGTCGACGGCCAAAGCCGGACCGACACCGAAAATGTAGCGCAGCGCGATGACTACGCGCTTGCCCGTGGGAATGTTGACGCCAGCAATACGCGCCACGTCGGCTCTCCTTCGTCTCTGTTTTGGCTGCGGCGGACGCCGCATACTCGTTTTCGTCGGTTCGAGGCCGCCCACACCCCCACCCGTCCGGGGTTCGGGGCTGGCGGCCCGAATGCTTGAATTCCTTTTTCGTCCCAGTCACTTAACCCAGTTTTTTGCGAGCTCCAGAAGGCGACGCTTGGCAATACCAATGCGTCCCGACCTGGCCCACCGACCACCGAGAGGCGCGCATTATATGCACCCGCGCCCTCGAGTCAACCGCGCTCGTAAAAGAATCTTGACGTCGCCTGATACCCCCTCAAACCGCCGCAATCTGCTTGCCCAACAGCTTCGAAAGTTCGCCCGTTACCGCATCCATGTCCGCCATGCCGTCGACCGAGCGCAAAGCGCCGTGTTCGCGGTAGTAGGGGATGATGGGTGCGGTCTGCTCGTGATACGCCTTGAGGCGTGCGGCCACCGTTTCGGCCTTGTCGTCAGGGCGGCGCACGAGATCCTTCGAGCCGCACGAGTCGCAAGTGCCCGCGACGCGCGTCGGGCGCGTTTCGTCGTGGTAGACGGCCCCGCAATTCTTGCAGCTGTAGCGGCCCGAGATGCGCGCCACGAGAGCGGCATCGTCAACCCGCATTTCGATGCAATGATCGAGCTTGTAGCCGCGCGCCTTCAGCATCGTGTCGAGCGCTTCGGCTTGTGCGACCGTGCGCGGAAAACCGTCGAGAATGAAACCGTTTTTGCAGTCGGGTTCGCCGATGCGTTCGGCGATCATGCCGATCAGGATGTCGTCGGACACGAGCTTGCCCGCTTCCATGACGGCCTTGGCCTTGCGGCCCACTTCCGTGCCTGCGGCCACGGCCGCGCGCAGCATGTCGCCCGTGGAGAGCTGCACGATGCCGAGCGCCTTTTCGATGCGCTTGGCTTGCGTTCCCTTGCCGGCACCCGGCGGGCCCAACAGCACGATGTTCATAGGCGTCGACTCCCGATTTCCGTTTTTAGCGCCGCGTCCCGCGCAGCTTGGATTTTTTGATCAGGCCTTCGTACTGATGGGCGAGAAGATGCGAATGCACCTGCGCCACCGTGTCCATCGTGACCGAAACGACGATCAGCAGCGACGTGCCGCCGAAATAGAACGGCACCGAATACTGGCTGATGAGGATCTCAGGCAGCACGCAGATCACCGCCAGATATGCAGCCCCGATGACGGTCAAGCGCGTGAGCACGAAATCGAGATAGTCGGCCGTATTCTTGCCGGGCCGGATGCCGGGCACGAAGCCGCCGTGTTTCTTGAGATTGTCCGCCGTCTCGACCGGATTGAAGACCACGGCCGTGTAGAAGAAGGCGAAGAACACGATCAGCGCCACGTAGAGGGCGATGTAGAGCGGCTGGCCGTGCGCGAGGTTGGTCGTGAGCCAGGTCAGCCACGGAATGTCGTTGGTCTGGTTGAAATTGGCGAAGGTCAGCGGCAGCAGCAGCAGCGACGAGGCGAAGATCGGCGGGATCACGCCCGAGGTGTTGAGCTTCAGCGGCAGGTGCGAGGATTCGCCGCCGAACATCTTGTTGCCGACCTGGCGCTTCGGGTACTGCACGACGATGCGGCGCTGGGCGCGCTCGACGAACACGATCGCCATGACGACCAGCACCGCCATGATCAGCAGCACGAGGATGATGAAGGTCGAAATGGCGCCCGTGCGGCCCATTTCGAGCGTCGCGCCCAAAGCGCTCGGCAGGTTCGCGATGATGCCCGCGAAGATGATCAGCGAAATGCCGTTGCCCACGCCGCGCTGCGTGATCTGTTCGCCGAGCCACATCAGAAACATGGTGCCGCCCGTAAGCGTGACCACGCAGGTGAAGCGGAAGCCCCAGCCCGGATCGATGACCGCACCCGCAACCGACCCGCGCATGCCCTCGAGCCCGACCGCGATGCCGAAGGACTGGAACAAGGCGAGGAACAGCGTGAGATAGCGGGTGTACTGGTTCAGCGTCTTGCGGCCCGCCTCGCCCTCTTTCTTGAGGGCTTCGAGTTGCGGGGACACGGCCGTCATCAGCTGCACGATGATCGACGCCGTGATGTAGGGCATGATGTTGAGCGCGAACAGCGTCATGCGGCCGAGCGCGCCGCCCGAGAACATGTCGAACATGCCCAGGATGCCGCCGCGTTGGCTCTCGAAGATTTCGCGCAAGATGCCCGGATCGATGCCGGGCAGCGGGATGTAGGTCCCGATCCGGTAGACGATGAGCGCGCCCAGCGTGAACCACAGACGGTTCTTGAGTTCCGTCGCCTTCGAAAACGCGCCCCAGTTCAGGGACTGCGCGAGCTGTTCCGCCGCCGATGCCATCCGCCCAACGCCTCTTTCCGATCCGTTTGCCGCAAGCCCTGCCCGGACCCTGCCGATTTAGGGACGCAACGACGGGCGAATCAAGCCGCCTTGCCGCCGCCTTTTTTGGCTTCCTTGGCCTTGCGCTTGGCCTGGCGTTCGCGCTTCTTGGCCTTGTCCGCCTCGACCTTTTCGCGCTTGGTCTCGACGATTTCGATCTTGCCGCCGGCCTTTTCGACCGCGGCGATCGCACTCTTCGTGGCGCCGTGCGCAATCAGCTGTACCTTGGCCTTGAAATCGTCGCCGCCGTCGCCGAGGACCCGCAGACCGTCGAACTCGCGGCGCAGGATGCCGGCCGCGACCAGCGTCTTGGCGTCGATCGGCTTCGAGGCATCAATGCGCTTCTCGTCGATCGCCCACTGCAGCTTGCCCAGGTTGATTTCCTGGTAGTCGAGCCGGAAAATGTTGTTGAAGCCGCGCTTGGGCAGACGGCGATAGATCGGCGTCTGGCCGCCTTCGAAGCCGTTCAGCGCCACGCCCGAGCGTGCGGTCTGGCCCTTGCCGCCGCGACCCGACGTCTTGCCGAGACCCGAGCCGATGCCGCGGCCGAGAATCTTGCGGCCCTTGCGGGCACCCTTGTTGTCGCGAATTTCGTTGAGCTTCATGGGACGTTCCAATCGATCGAAAGGGGCGTGGCCGTCAGCCGAGAGATTCTACTCTCAGCCCTGGACCTGCACCAAATGCTGCACTTTGCGGATCATGCCGCGCACCGAGGGCGTGTCCTCGAGCGTGCGCACCGCACCGATCCGCTTGAGGCCGAGACCGACCAGCGTTTCCTTCTGGCCGGGACCGCGGCCGAGGACGCTGGCGATCTGCTTTACCGTGACGGTCTTCTTGGCGGACATGGTTTCTCTCCTGGACCGGATCAGGCCGCGGCCGCGTCGGTTTCGCGACGGCCGACGATGTCCGCAATCTTCTTGCCGCGCTTGGCCGCGACGTTGCGCGGGCTCGCCATGCGCGTGAAGGCGTCGAACGTGGCCTTGATCATGTTGTGCGGGTTGGACGTGCCCGTCGACTTGGCGACGATGTCCTGGATCCCGAGGCTTTCGAAAATGGCGCGCATCGGGCCGCCGGCGATGATGCCGGTACCCGGCTCGGCCGAGCGCAGCACGACATGGCCGGCACCGAAATGGCCGCGCACATCGTGGTGCAGCGTGCGCCCTTCGCGCAGCGGCACGCGCTGCATGGCGCGCTTGGCGTATTCGGTCGCCTTGCGGATCGCTTCCGGCACTTCGCGGGCCTTGCCCGTGCCGTAGCCGACTTTGCCCTTGCCGTCGCCGACGACGACGATCGCGGCAAAGCCGAAGCGCTTGCCGCCCTTCACCACCTTCGCGACGCGATTGATGGCGACGAGCTTTTCGACGAGTTCGGCTTCGTCGCGATCGCGCGGGCGATCGCCCTGACCGTCGCGACGGCCGCGGCCGGGACCGCGTTCGCCTTCACCACCCTTGCGTGCCATGGAAACCCTTCCTCGAATTCGAAATCAGAACGACAGACCGCCTTCGCGCGCGGCGTCAGCCAGCGCACGAATGCGACCGTGATAGCGATAGCCGCCGCGATCGAAGGCGACTTCCTTGATGCCCTTGGCGATGGCGCGCTTGGCCACCAACACGCCCACGGCCTTGGCCGCGTCGATGTCGGCGCCGCCTTTGAGGGCACCCTTCAGTTCCTTGTCCACGCTCGAAGCGGCCGCCATCGTGATGCCCGTCGCATCGTCGATGACTTGCGCATAGATGTGCTTCGACGAGCGGAACACCGAGAGACGCACGCGACCCGCCGCCTTGGCGCGGAGCGAATGCCGCACCCGCGCCGTGCGGCGGTCGTGCAAGAGCTTTGCCTTGTCCATGGGTGCGGTTCCTTACTTCTTCTTGCCTTCTTTGCGACGGATCGTCTCGTCGGCGTACTTGATGCCCTTGCCCTTGTAGGGCTCGGGGCGACGCAGTTGGCGGATTTCGGCGGCGACTTGGCCGACCTGCTGGCGGTCGGCGCCCGTGACGCTGAGCGCCACGTTCTTTTCGCCGACCTTGATCGCAATACCTTCCGGGATCGGGAAGGCGATTTCGTGGCTGAACCCGATCTTGAGCATAAGGTTCTTGCCCTGGACGTCGGCGCGGAAACCGACGCCGTTGATCTCGAGATTGCGCTCGAAACCGACCTGGGCACCCTTGACCATGTTGGCCACGAGGGCGCGCGAGGTGCCCCACGCCGAACGCGCCAGCTTCGACTGGCTGCGCGGCACGAACACGACCTTGCCGTCCTTGACCGCGGCCGAGATCTCGCGATGGAGCACGAGCGAACGACGCCCGGTCTTGCCCGCAACCACGACCTCTTGGCCTTTGACTTCGACGGTGACGCCCTGAGGCACAGTCACCGGATTTTTGCCGATACGCGACATGATGTTTCCTGCCTTCCGATCAGAATACGGTGCAGAGGACTTCGCCGCCGACATTGTTGGCGCGAGCCTCGCTGTCCGACATGACGCCGCGCGGCGTCGACAGGATCGAAATGCCGAGACCGCCGTAGAATTTCGGCAGATCGCGGATCTTCGCGTAGACGCGACGGCCTGGCTTGGAGACGCGCGCGATCTCTTTGATGACCGGTTCGCCTTCGTGGTACTTCAGCTCGACCGAAAGTTCGGGCGTCGCCAGCTTGCGGTCGACGACCGCGTAGCCGCGAATGTAGCCTTCGCGCTCCAGCACATCCAGCACGCTCTTGCGCAGCTTCGAAGCCGGGACGTCGACTGCCGTCCGGCGCTGCGTCTGTGCGTTGCGGATGCGCGAAAGCATATCGCCGAGGGGATCGCTCATCGCCATGTCCGTAATCCTTCCTTATGCCTTACCAGCTCGCCTTGACCATGCCGGGGATCTGGCCGATCGAGGCCAATTCGCGCAGCTTGATGCGGCAGAGCTTGAATTTGCGGTAGTTCCCGCGCGAGCGGCCCGTGAGTTCGCAGCGCAGACGCACGCGGGTGGGGGCCGAATTGCGCGGCAATTCGGCGAGTTTGAGGCGCGCTTCGAAGCGCTCCTCCGGCGACAGCGACTCGTCGATCGCGGTCGCCTTCAGGCGCGCGCGCTTGCCGGCGAACTGCTTCGCCATGCGCTCGCGGCGCTTGTTCTTCTCGACGGAACTCTTCTTGGCCATGTGGCTCTCAGCCCTCGTCAGTTGTAGAACGGCATGTCGAACGACTTCAGAAGCGCCTTGGCTTCGTCGTTCGTCTTCGCCGTCGTTACGATGATGATGTCCATGCCGCGCACCTGGTCGATGCGGTCGTAGTTGATCTCGGGGAACACGATCTGCTCTTTGATGCCGAGCGAGTAGTTGCCGCGCCCGTCGAACGACTTGGGCGACAGGCCGCGGAAGTCGCGCACGCGCGGCAAGGCGATCGTCACCAGACGGTCGAGGAATTCGTACATGCGGGCGCCCCGCAGCGTCACCTTGGCGCCGATCGGCAGGCCGCGGCGCAGCTTGAAGTTCGCGATCGCCTTGCGCGCCTTGATCACGATGGGCTTCTGGCCCGTGATCGCGGCGAGCTCGGCCACGGCCGCCTCGAGCTTCTTGGCGTCGTGGGCCGCTTCGCCCACGCCCATGTTGACGACGATCTTTTCGAGCTTGGGCACCTGCATCGGGCTCTTGTACCCGAATTGCTGCATTAGGGCCGGCTTGATCGTCTTGTCGTAGTTGTCTTGCAGACGCGTTGCCATATCGCTCACCGATCGATGGTTTCGCCGGACTTGCGCGCAAAGCGGAGCTTGGCGCCGTCGACGGTTTTGTAGCCGACCTTGGTCGGCTTGCGGTCCTTGGGGTCCATGTGGGCGACGTTCGACACGTGGATCGGAGCTTCCTTTTCCACGATGCCGCCGGCCTTGCCCTGCGTGGGACGCGTATGGCGCTTGACCATGTTCACGCCCTGCACGACCACACGCATTTCGTCCGGGATCACGCGGATGATCTTGCCCGACTTGCCCTTGTCGCGGCCCGTGATGACGACGACTTCGTCGTCTTTCCGGACCTTCAGCTTCACGGCCATTACAGCACCTCCGGTGCCAGCGAGATGATCTTCATGTAGCCCTTGCCGCGCAGTTCGCGCGTGACGGGTCCGAAGATGCGGGTCCCGATGGGCTCGCCTTCTTTGTTGATCAGCACGGCCGCGTTGCGGTCGAAGCGGACGGACGAGCCGTCGGCGCGGCGGATCTCTTTCGAGGTCCGCACGATCACCGCCTTGTGCACGTCGCCCTTCTTCACGCGGCCGCGCGGGATGGCTTCCTTGATCGACACGACGATGACATCGCCGATCGTCGCGGTCTTGCGCATGGAACCGCCGAGGACCTTGATGCACTGGACGCGACGTGCGCCAGAGTTGTCCGCGACTTCCAGATTTGTGCGCATCTGGATCATTGTTCAAATCCTCCGGGCGCTGTTCAGGATGCCGCGTCTTCGGTCACGATTTCCCAGCGCTTGCGCTTGGAAATCGGCCGGCATTCGCGGATCTTGACGTTGTCGCCCTCTTTGGCGCGGTTCGTTTCGTCGTGCGCAAGGTACTTCTTCGAGCGCACGATGAACTTCTTGTAGACAGGGTGCATCATGCGGCGCTCGACCTTGACCGTGATGGTCTTGTCCATGGCGTCGCTGGTGACGGTACCTTGCAGGATGCGGCGGGGCATTTTCGGTTATCCTCCGGGGCTCAGGCTTTGGCGGATGCCGGCTTGCGCCGACGTTCGCCCACAACCGTCTCGATGCGCGCGATGTCGCGGCGCACGGCGCGCACACGCGCGACGTTCTCGAGCTGGCCGGAGGCCTTCTGGAAACGCAGATTGAACTGTTCCTTGCGCAGGTCGACGAGCTGATCCTTCAGCTGGTCGTCGGTCTTCCCGCGGATGTCGGCAACCTTGGTCATGGTCGTTAGCCCTCTTCGCCCAGACGCACCACCATGCGCGTCTTGATCGGCAGCTTGGCGGCAGCCAGTTCGAACGCTTCGGAAGCGATCGCCTTCGGCACGCCGTCGATCTCGAACAGGATGCGGCCCGGATTGACGCGCACCACCCAGAATTCCGGGCTGCCCTTGCCAGAGCCCATGCGCACTTCGGCGGGCTTCTTCGACACCGGCACGTCCGGGAAAACACGGATCCACACGCGGCCGGCGCGCTTCAGATGGCGCGTGATCGTGCGGCGGGCCGCTTCGATCTGGCGGGCCGTGACGCGCTGGGGTTCCAGCGCCTTGAGGCCGTAGGCGCCGAAGTTCAGCGTGAAGCCGCCCTTGGCGTTGCCGTGGATGCGGCCTTTGTGCGCCTTGCGGTACTTGGTGCGCTTTGGGGAAAGCATGTTGTTTGATCCGTCTTTGTAAGCTTAGCGGGCCGGCTGCTGTTCCATGGCGCGCTTGTCTTGCGCCATCGGGTCGTGCGCCAGGATCTCGCCCTTGAACACCCACACTTTGACGCCGCAGGTGCCGTAGTTGGTCTTGGCCGTGGCCGTGCCGAAATCGATGTCGGCGCGCAGCGTGTGCAGCGGCACGCGACCTTCGCGATACCACTCGATGCGCGCGATTTCCGCCCCGCCCAGACGGCCCGAGCAGTTGATCCGGATGCCGAGAGCGCCCAGACGCATCGCCGACTGCACCGAGCGCTTCATCGCACGGCGGAACGCCACGCGGCGCTCAAGCTGCTGGGCGATGTTCTCGGCGATCAGCTTGGCGTCGATCTCGGGCTTGCGGATTTCGACGATGTTGAGGCTGACTTCGGCCTTCGTGAGCTTCGCCACTTCCGAGCGCAGCTTTTCGATGTCCGCACCCTTCTTGCCGATGACCACGCCCGGACGCGCCGTATGCAGCGTGATGCGCGCCTTCTTGGCCGGACGCTCGATGACGACGCGGCTCAGGCCGGCCTGCAGGAGCTTTTCCTGCAGCCAAACGCGCAGACGCAGATCTTCGTGCAGCAGGCGGGCATAGGCCGCGTCCGCGAACCAGCGCGAATCCCACGTGCGGTTGATGCCCACACGCAAGCCGATCGGATTGATTTTCTGACCCATCGTTTGCTCCTCAGGCCGCTTTGGCCGCGCCGTTTTTGCCTGCATCGGCCTTCTTCTTGTCGTCGCGCTCGCGCACGACGACCGTCAGATGGCTGAACGGCTTCACGACGGACGCCGACTTGCCGCGGCCGCGCGCGTGGAACCGGCGCAGCTGGAACGACTTGCCGACATGGGCTTCGGCGACGATCAGGCGATCGACGTCGAGCTGGTGGTTGTTTTCGGCGTTCGCGATCGCCGACTGCAGCACCTTCTTGACCTGCACCGCGATGCGGCGCTTGGAGAAGGTGAGCTCGGCCAACGCTGCCGACGCCGTCTTGCCGCGGATCGTCTCGGCGACAAGATTGAGCTTCTGCGGCGAAATGCGCACCGAGCGCAGGATCGCGCGCGCTTCGTTGTCCTTCAAGGGGCGCGGATGGGCGGGCTTGCTCATGTCACTTCCTCTCGGCCGACTTGTCGCCGCCGCCCGTGGCCGTATGGCCCGAGAAGGTGCGCGTGGGCGAGAATTCGCCGAATTTGTGGCCGACCATGTTTTCGGTGACCAGAACGGGCAGGAACTTGTGCCCGTTATAGACGCCGAACGTCAGACCGACGAATTGCGGAAGAACGGTCGAACGGCGCGCCCAGATCTTGATGATCTCGTTGCGCCCCGACGCGCGGGACTTTTCCGCCTTCTTAAGCAGGTACCCGTCGACGAAGGGACCCTTCCAAACAGCGCGAGCCACGAAGGCCTCCGTTACTTGGCGTTGCGACGACGGACGATCATCTTGTCCGTCGACTTGTTGTGGCGGGTCTTGTAACCCTTGGTCGGCTGACCCCACGGGGTAACCGGGTGACGCCCGCCTTTGGTGCGGCCTTCGCCGCCGCCGTGCGGGTGGTCGATCGGGTTCATGGCGGTGCCGCGCACGGTCGGGCGGATGCCCATCCAGCGCGAGCGACCGGCCTTGCCGATCTTGACGTTCTGCTGGTCCGGGTTCGAAACCGCACCGATCGAGGCCCAGCACTCGGCCGAGACCTTGCGCAGTTCACCCGACGACAGACGCAGAATGGCGTAGCCTGCGTCCTTGCCCACGAGCTGCACATACGTGCCGGCCGAACGTGCCATCTGGCCGCCGCGACCACTCTTGAGCTCGACATTGTGCACGACCGTGCCGACCGGAATGGCGCGCAGCGGCAGCGCATTGCCCGGCTTGATGTCGGCCTTCTCGCCCGAGACGACCTTGTCGCCAGCGGCAAGACGCTGTGGCGCCAGGATGTAGGCCTTCTCGCCGTCGGTGTAGGTCACGAGCGCGATGTAGGCGGTGCGGTTCGGATCGTATTCGATCCGGTCCACGGTCGCTTCCATGTCGTGCTTTTTGCGCTTGAAGTCGACGATGCGATACTTCTTGCGCGCACCGCCGCCGTGATGGCGCGTGGTGATGCGGCCGAGATTGTTGCGCCCGCCCGTCTTGGCCGAACCTTCGACCAGCGGCTTGTGCGGTTCGCCCTTCCACAGACCGGTACGGTCGACCAGCACGAGCTGGCGCAGGCCGGGGGTCTTGGGTTTGAAATGTTTGAGAGCCATGTCCCGATCTCCGTCAGAGGCTCGCGGTGACGTCGATCGTCTGGCCGGCGGCCAGCGTCACGACGGCTTTCTTCCAGTCCGAGCGCTTCCCGGGAATGCCCTTGAAGCGCTTGGTCTTGCCCTTGACGACGAGCGTGTTGACGGCCTTGACCTTGACCGAAAACAGCGTCTCGACCGCGGCCTTGATCAGCGGCTTGGACGCGTCGTCGCGAACCTTGAAAGTCACCTGGTTGAATTCGGACCCGCGCGTCGCCTTTTCGGTGATCACGGGGGCGAGGATCACGCCGTACAGCGTTTCCTTCGGATAGACTGTTGCCTTGGCCTTGCTCACTTCAGGCGCTCCTGCAAAGCGGCGACGGCGTCGCGCGTGAGCACGAGCGTGTCGCGGCGAAGAATGTCGTACACGTTCGCACCCTGCTGCGGCAGCACGTCGATGTGCGGAATGTTGCGCGCGGCCTTGGCGAAGTTTTCGTCGAGTGCCGCACCATCGACGAACAGCGCCGAAGCGATGCCCATCTTCTTGAAGCGCGCGGCGAGCTCCTTGGTCTTCGGCGCAGACAGCTTCACCGTGTCGAGCACGATGAGCTTGCCTTCGGCCTGCTTGGCCGACAGCGCCGACTTCAGCGCCAATGCACGGACCTTCTTGGGCAGGTCGTGCGCATGGCTGCGCGGCGTCGGCCCGAAGATGATGGCGCCGTGGCGCCATTGCGGCGAGCGCTTGGAGCCCTGGCGCGCGCGCCCCGAGCCCTTCTGCGCCCACGGGCGCTTGCCGCTGCCCGAGACTTCGCCGATTTCCTTGGTGTCGTGCGTGCCGGCGCGGCGCTTGGCGAGCTGGTAGCGCACCATGCGGGCCAGAATGTCGGGCCGCGACGGCAGGCCGAACACGTCGTCGGCGAGGTCGATTTCGCCGGCTTGGCCGTTGTCGAGGGTTTTGACTGCGATCTTCATCGGAAACGTTCCTTACCTTCAGGCCGCAGCCGCTTTACGAAGGCCCGCCGGTTGCGGCGCTTCCTTCGGCAGCTTGCGCTTGACTGCGTCGCTGACAAACACGAACGAACCGGCCTGGCCGGGAACCGAGCCGCGCACCATGATCAGACCCTTGTCGGCGTCGGTGGCGACGACCTTGAGGTTCTGCGTGGTGATGCGCGCGGTCCCCATGTGGCCGGCCATCTTCTTGCCCTTGAACGTGCGGCCGGGATCCTGGCGCTGACCGGTCGAACCGTGGCTACGGTGGCTGACCGACACGCCGTGCGAGGCTTCGAGACCGGCGAAGTTCCAGCGCTTCATGACGCCCTGGAAGCCCTTGCCGGTCGTGGAACCGGCCACGTCGACGAACTGGCCCGCGACGAAATGGTCGGCGCCGATTTCAGCACCCACTTCGAGCAGCTTGTCGGCCGGCACGCGGAATTCGGCGAGCTTGCGCTTGGGCTCGATCTTCGCCTTGGCGAAGTGGCCGCGCAGCGGCTTGCCGACATTCTTGACCTTGGCCTTGCCGACGCCGAGCTGCAGGGCGGTGTAGCCGTCCTTCTCAGCCGTGCGCACGGCCACGACCTGGCACTGATCGACCTTCAGCACCGTCACGGGGACGTGGCTGCCCTCTTCGGTGAAGAGGCGGGTCATTCCGACCTTGCGAGCGATAACGCCTGTGCGCGTCGTCATGTTCGTGTTCCCGGGCTTAAAGCTTGATCTCGACGTCCACGCCGGCGGCGAGGTCGAGCTTCATCAGCGCGTCCACCGTTTGCGGCGTGGGGTCGACGATGTCGAGGAGGCGACGATGCGTCCGGATTTCGAACTGCTCGCGGCTTTCCTTGTCGATATGCGGGCTGCGGTTGACCGTGAAGCGCTCGATGCGCGTCGGCAGCGGGATCGGCCCGCGAACCTGGGCGCCCGTGCGCTTGGCGGTGCTGACAATCTCGCCCGTCGATTGATCGAGGACGCGATGGTCGAACGCCTTCAGCCGGATGCGAATGCTTTGACTGACCATTTTGTTTTCCTGTCGCGAAGAACCGCGCGGATCCGAAGATCGGAACCGCGCGGACCTAAGCGTCTTTGTCTTACTTGATGATCGAAGCGACGACGCCGGCACCGACGGTGCGGCCGCCTTCGCGGATCGCGAAGCGCAGGCCTTCGTCCATGGCGATGGGCGCAATCAGCGTCACTTCCATCGACACGTTGTCGCCCGGCATCACCATT